>NC_018016.1:1840000-2140000 GCF_000265465.1 Ornithobacterium rhinotracheale DSM 15997 | reverse complement strand
CGCAAGCATGTCCACTTTGCCTTGCACTAATTGTAAAAATTCGCTGTGCTTTTCGGGCAGAAATTTCACCGACACAAAATCCAAATATGGCAATTTTTTTCCCGTTTCGTCTTTTAAATAAAACAATGGATTTTTCTTTAAAACTAATTTCACATTGTCTTCCCACAACTGGAATTGAAATGGTCCCGTGCCGACTGGATTTTTATTAAAATCCAATCCTGCATCAAAAATTTCGTGTGGCACCACCGAACAATATTTCATGCACAAAAGCTCTAAAAACGGAGGAAACGCCTGTTTTAAATCTATTTCTAAAACACTATCGTTTAATGCCTTATAACTTTCCACATTGTTTAAAACAAAACCTCCCGACGAACCGATTTTTGGGTCTTTTAATCGATCGAAACTATACACAAAATCTTCTGCCACTACCAAGCGTGTTGAATCTTTACCAAAAACTTGATTGGGCTGAAAATAAACATCGTTTCGTAATGTAAAAGTATATTTTTTGCCATCGGGCGAAATATTCCATTTTTTGGCAATTTCGGGAACGATGTGCAAACTATCGTCAAAATTGACTAAGCCTGTGTAAATTAAATTACACATCCAATTATTAGATTTGCTACGCGCAAAAGCAGGATCGAGCGAAGAAACATTTTCGTAACGATTAAGCCTAAAAACCTTAGAATCATCGATTTTTGGTGCTTGATTACACGAAAAAAATGCCATCAAAAATATGGCATTTATAAAAAATATATAAAAATTGATTTTTGAAACCATGCACTAATGGTAATTTCTTTCGCCAAAGATTTTACTCCCCACACGCACCATGGTACTTCCCTGCTCCACCGCGATGAGATAATCGCCGCTCATGCCCATAGAAAGGATTTGCAATTGCGGAAAATCTTTTTGCAAGTCTACAAAAATCTGGTGCAATTCTTTAAACTCCTCTGTCACTTGAGATTCATCATCGGTAAAAGTTGCCATACCCATTAAGCCCGCAATTTTTACATTTGGGAAGTCGGCTTGTGTTTCTAGAATTTCGCGTGCCGATTGGCGTGTCATTCCGTGTTTGGAATCTTCCTCGGCAATTTTTACTTCAAGCAAAACTTCTTGCACACGACCTGCCTGTGCTGCACGCTTATCGATTTCTTTTAATAATGATTTTTTGTGCACTCCGTGAATCAAGTGTACAAATTCTGCCATGTGTTTTACCTTATTAGACTGCAATGCTCCAATCATGTGCCAACGAATGTCTTTTGGCAAAGATTCGTATTTTTCGCACATTTCTTGGATTTTGTTTTCACCAAAATCTCTCACGCCTGCATCGTACAAGGCTTGGATATCCTCCACAGGCTTGGTTTTAGATACCGCAACCAGCACAACTTCTGCAGGCAATGATTTTTTGATTTTTTGGTAATTTTCTACAAGGCTCATGGGATTAATCATTTAAATCTAACATGGTGAGTGCCGATAAAAATTTGGGATAAATGTAGGTGCTCTTAGGTGGCATGGTTTTGTCTTCATCTGCCACTAATTTTAAATCTTTGAGCGCAATTGGATAGAAACCAAAGGCTACTTTGTACTCACCTTTGTCCACCAATTCCTTCATTTTCATAATTCCGTTAATATCGCCTGTTCCTTTTACAAATTCTACTTTGTCGCTCTCGCGAGAATCCTCAATCCCTAAAATAGGTTTCATGATATGCTCTTCCCACAAGTAAGTATCTAATTCTCCCAACGCTTTTGGCACACCACGGTAGCTGTGGTTTACATAAAGTGCATAGAATTTTCCATTCAGGTACATGGATAAATGGTGCTTGCTTGATGGGTAATAAGGAGATTTCTTCTCGATTACACTAAATACGGTTTTTAATTTTTCTAAAAACTCTTCCTCTGTCATTCCATTTAAATCTTTGACCAAACGGTTGTAATCATAGATTTTCAAGAAATTCCCCGGAATAATGACAGCAAGTGTGTAATTAAACATTTCCCCTCCGAAGAAATCTGGCTCCTCGGCTCTGCGGTGCTCGGTATATTGTACAGAGCTTTCCATGCGATGGTGCCCATCTGCAATGTAGAGTGCTGGTAATTTCTCTATCGCAAACTTTAATTGCTGCATGAGCAAACGATCCTTCACCTGCCACAAACGATGTGTGCGCTGATCTGAACCTGAAAATTCTAAACACGGAGTTTTTACCGTAATCATAGAAATAATCATTTCTATATTGCTATTTTCTGGAAAAGTGAGCAACACAGGATCTGGCTGCAGGTTGATGGTCTTCAAATATCTCGTAAACTTTTCTTGTCGTTCTTTGAGCGTATTTTCGTGTCTTTTAATCAGACCATTTTTATAATCATCTAAACTTACTACTCCTATGATTCCAAGTGTTTTCCCATGTTTGGCGTCCTCTTGCTCATAAATGTAGTAAGAACTAGGGTCTTTTAATAAAATTTTTTCTTTGATAAATGTTTCTAGATTTTCTCTTACTTTTACCAAACTCGCTTCGTCATCTCCTAACAAAGCTGGTTCAATTACTTTAAAGAAAGAATCTGGATTATTTTTTAACTCATAATCAATTTCAGCCGAATCATAATAGTCTATGTTTTTGGTAGCCACACTTGCGGCTTTTGTTTTGGCTGGACGGATCCCCTTAAAAGGCCTAAATTGTATCATGCTGCAAAATTAAGAATAATTTATTTATCGCCTATCAAATTCCTAAAACTTAGATATAAAAAATTAATCGTAAAAATCTCTCAATTCTTTCACTTAAAATATTAAAGAATAGCTTTTTTTATTCCATAAAAAACAAAAAAAGTATCTAAATATTATTTTTCATATGATTTTCAATTATTAATAAATTTTTGATTTAAGTAAAAATCATTATCTTAGAAAGCTCAATTGATTATCCTAATTTAAATTATATGAAGAGAACATTTTTAAGCCTTTGCTTGCTAGGACTTGTGTCGCAAGGTTTTGCACAAGAAAACATAAGCTACCAAGTGCCTTCGCAAGCTATTTTAGAACTTGCAGACTATGAGCGAGTTCCGAGTGTATTGCTCAACGACAATAGAAGTTTCATGGTGCTTGCCAATCGCAATACCTACAAAACGCTTGAGGAACTGAACCAAGACGAAATGCGCTTGGCGGGGGTGCGTTTTAATCCTAATAACAACATTAGCAACGAGATTACCTACTACACCAATCTTCAGGTAAAAGACATGAAAACCAATAAGGTTTCGGCAGTGAAAAATTTACCCGAAAATGCTAAAATCTCGTCGATGAGCTTTTCGCCAGATAATGAGAAATTAGCTTTTTTAAATATTAAACCCAAATCAGTGGAGCTGTGGTATGTGGACTTAAAAACAGCAACGGCACATCGTTTGGAAACGCTTCCGCTCAATGCCATTGTGGGAACGCCTTACTCTTGGTTAAAGAATAGCCAAGGCTTTTTGATTAAAGAAGTTTCTACACAACGCAAGCCATATATCGACAAAACAGGACAATTGCCGAGCGGCCCTATCGTTTCTACCAGCTCAGGAAAAGTTTCGCAGAACCGAACTTACCAAGATTTATTAAAGGATCCGCAAGACGAAGCTAATTTTGAAAATGCCATGCTTTCATCTTTAAGCTATATTGATTTAAATGGCAAAAAAACACCTTTCTTAAAAGATGATTTATACCTAAGCGATCAGCAATCGCCAGATGGCAATTATTGGCTCATCAGCGTTTTGAAAAAGCCATTTTCTTACATCGTTCCGATTGGTAGATTCCCGATTGAAGAGCGTGTTTATGACAAACAGGGAAATCTTGTAAAAGTAGTATATGACAAGCCTCTTGATGAAATTAGACCTAAAGGATTCTCCTCTACACGCGTGGGCAAAAGAAACATCAACTGGAGAAATGATGCACCTGCAACGCTTTATTTTGTGGAAGCCTTAGATGGTGGCGATGCGAATAAACCTGCGGATTATCGCGATGAAATTTATTTCTGGAAAGCTCCTTTTAACGAAAATCCTACGCCTATTTTTAAAACTAAACAGAGATTTAATGGCATCGATTGGGTGAATGATCGTTTAGCTTTGGTTTCAGATAGCTGGTACGACACTCGAAATGTGAAACAATATGCCATCGACCCGAGCAATGGGAATTTAATTAAAGTGATTCAAGACAGAAACTACCAAGATGTCTACAACGACCCCGGAAGTTTGTACAAGCAAAAAAATCAATGGGGCGAATATATAGTGGCTACCGACAAAGGCAAGGCATACCTCTTTGGCGATGGTTACACCCCAAAAGGGCAATTCCCGTTTGTGGACGAAATCGATTTGAAAAATTTTAAAACTAAAAGACTTTACACTTCGAATCTAAAAGGAAAAAAAGAAAGTTTATTGACTTTTAGTAATTTTAAAAACAAAGATATTTTAACGCAAATCGAATCGCCAGAAGATTATCCAAACTATTATGTAAAAAGTTTAAAATCTAAAAAATCAAGAGCACTCACTGAATTTAAAAATCCGTTCGAAGCCTTAAAAGGCGTGCACAAAGAAGTGATCCACTACAAACGAAACGATGGCGTAGACTTAACAGGAACGCTCTATTTACCCAAAAATTACGACCCAAAAAGCGGTAAAAAATTACCATTGCTCATTTGGGCATATCCTGCTGAATATAAATCAAAATCTACCGCGGGACAAAACAAAAAGAACCCAAATGAATTTACTTATCCCTACTACGGATCTTTTGTGTACTGGGTGAACAAAGGTTATGCAGTGCTTGACGACGCCTCGTTCCCAATCATAGGCGAAGGCACAACTGAACCAAACGATACATTTATTGAGCAACTTGTAGCCGATGGCAGAGCTGCGATAGATGCGGTGGACAAACTGGGCTACATCGATAGAAATCGCGTTGCCGTGGGCGGGCACTCTTATGGGGCGTTTATGACGGCTAATCTACTCACACACAGCGACGATTTTAAATGTGGTGTGGCACGAAGTGGTGCCTACAACCGAACGCTCACGCCTTTTGGATTCCAATCGGAACAGAGAAACTATTGGGACAATCCAAAACTGTATAACACAATGTCGCCATTTATGAACGCTAATAAAATGAAAAAGCCTTTGTTATTAATTCATGGCGATGCCGATAACAATTCAGGTACTTTTACATTTCAAAGTATTCGCTATTTCCAAGCACTTAAAAACTTGGGGGCTCCCGTTCGATTGGTGCTACTACCTAAAGAATCTCACGGATACCGAGCTAAAAAGAGCATTATGCATGTTCTTTGGGAACAAGAAAAATTCTTAGATGATTGCTTAAAAAAATAACTAAAATTCGATTTTTTCAGTCTTTTTTTTTGATAAAAAAATCCGTTCCCACTGTGGGAACGGATTTTTTATAATCCTTTATTTTACTTAATCTTTAATTCTCAATAATTCTTTAGCTAAATGAATCATTCTCTCGTCTCCTGTATGCTTAAACGGCTCATCTGAAAGTTTTACGGTAGGCACCCATTCGTTATCGCTGGTGAGCACATCTGTGAGCTTAATCACAATATTCATAGGCTCAAGCCCAACATCATTGGTTAAATTAGTTCCAATTCCAAACGAAATTCCGATTTTTCCTTTCGTAGCCTCGGTAATGGATTTCACTTTTTCAGGATTTAATCCGTCTGAGAAAATTATGTATTTATAATGCGGATTGATTCCGTGACTTTTGTAGTGATCAATGGTTTTATTGGCAAATTCAATCGGGTCTCCACTGTCATGGCGCACCCCATCAAACAGCTTAGCAAATTTAGTATCAAATTGCTTGAAGAAAACATCTGTGGTATAAGTATCCGAAAGTGCCACCCCCAAATCTCCTCTAAATACATCTACCCAATGTTCTAAAGCCATGGCATTAGACATTTTAAAGCCATATTCCGCTGCGTGGAACATAAACCACTCGTGTGCATGCGTTCCGATTGGCTTAGTGTTATAAAGCATTGCCATATGCACATTAGACGAACCTGTGAAACTATGCCCATTATAAGTTTCGAGCGCATGAACCACCTTGCGCTGAACATGATAGCTATGGCGGCGGCGTGTACCAAACTCCGCAAACTTTACGCCTAGTTCATTAAATAATTTTACTTTATCTAGCGTATTTTTCACGATTTTCTCATCGCTCCAGCTTTCTTGATTAGTCGCTTTATAATACAACTCCGAAATCATCGAAAGCAGAGGAACTTCCCATAAGATGGTACGATACCACAAGCCCTCTATACTTACTTCTAAATCAGCTCCATTTTGCTCAATATGCACCTCAGACGGGTCATAACGATAGCCTTCCAAGAAGTCGATATAAGCAGGGTTCAAGTACGGACAAGTTCTGATTAAAAAAGCTTTTTCATCTTTGGTAAGTTTTAAATGTGCCATATTATCCACCGCCGCACGCATTAAATCTTTAAACCCATCTGGGAATTCGTGCTTTCCGCGGTTGATAAATTTATATTTTGCTCGTATATTTGGAAAAAGTTTTACCACAGCGCACTGCATGGTAAATTTGTAAAAATCATTGTCTAGTATTGAATTAAAAACAGTAGGATTAATGTTCATTGTTTTTTATTTTCTTGCAATTTATTAAAAGCATTTTACATATTCCACAATTTGCGCTATTTTTTTAATGATTATGAAGAATTTTATCTTAGCCAGCACATCCACTGTTTATGGTAGCGGATATTTAGCTTATTTAAAAAATGAAATCGCTGAATTATTCAAAGATTGTAAAGAATTGATATTCATTCCATTTGCAAGACCAAGCGGAATCACACACGAAGAATACACTCAAAAAGCGCAAGATTTCTTTCAAGAATTAAATATAAATGTTACGGGACTACATAGTGTAGAAAATAAAAAAGAATGTTTGGAAAACGCCGAAGCAGTCTTCACAGGCGGGGGAAATACTTTTCTTTTAGTCAAAAAAATGTACGAGTTTGATTTATTCCCGACCTTAAAGCGTAGTATCGAAAACGGAACTCGCTATCTAGGGACTAGTGCTGGCTCCAACATTGGAGGACTAACTATGAAGACTACCAATGACATGCCTATTGTGTATCCGCCAAGTTTTGATACCATGGGAATTGTTCCATTTTGCTTAAATCCTCATTATTTAGACCCAGATCCAAACTCCAAACACAAAGGAGAAACGCGCGAAACCCGAATTTTAGAATTTCTCACTCAAAACGAAACGCCTGTTGTAGGATTACGCGAAGGGAATTTCATCCTTTGTTATAACAATAAACTGACAATTGAAGGTCCGCATACTTCAAGGATTTTTGAAAAAAACAAAGCACCATATGAAGTAGAAAGCGGAATCAATATTCAAGAACTATTTCCGCAGTTATTCTAAAAATAAATAAATCCTCTCTCAGGCGTCTGAGAAAGGATTTATTTTTATAAAAAATATCAAAATCTTTTACACAAAAATTACACTACTTCTGTAGTATATTATTTTCAGGCATAATTAAATGCAAATCTCTCTGCGGATAAGGGATACCAATGCCATTCGCATCTAGAGCTTTTTTAGTTGCTCTATTAAGATTCCATTTCACTGTCATGAAATCTGCTGAATTACAATAACAATACATTGCTAAATTCACGCTATTGTCACCAAATTCATTAATTTCAATAACATAACCTCTATCTTCTATCACTAGCGGTTCATTTTTTATCACTTCGGTCAGTACCTCCTTTACATGGTCAAATTCAGCATCGTAACTTACTCCTATGCCTATTTCTACCCTTCGGTAACCACTTTGAGTTAAATTAATAATCGGATTATTAAATACATTTCCATTAGGTAAAATAATGGTTTGACCATTTGGTGCTAAAAGAACTGTTTGCAAAATATCAATCACCTGCACCGTTCCTTTTTGCCCTAATGCTTCAATATAATCTCCGACTTTAAATGGCTTAAAAAATAAAATCAATAACCCTCCTGCTAAATTGGATAAACTTCCCTGCAACGCAAGCCCTACCCCAACTGCAAGACCTCCTAATAATGCTGCCAAAGATGTTGTTTGAATCCCTACCGTATTCATCGCAATGATTATGGTAAGCACTTTTAATAAAACCGAAACCAATGACTGTAAAAAGTTTCTTATAGAAACCGACAATCTACTTTTTGATAAAAATTTGATAATTAAAACAGAAGCCTTTGATGTCAACCAAAAACCAATGACAAGAATTATTATCGCGGTGAATAATTTCAAGCCCCAAGAAATAGAATTCGAAATAAGCCAATCTAAATCTATCTTGGTCAAATCTAAGTTTAATTTTTCCATAGCCACGAAGATAACAAATAAAATACATACAGTCCTAAAAAAACTATAACGCTTTTTTAGGACGAGATATTTTACCTACCTTCGCAGCCGTATGGCAAAAAATAAATTAAAAAGATTTAAGGAGAACGAGAGTTTTGCACATTTGGTGCAACCTACAAGAGAAGAAGTTTTAAACGGATTTAAACTTAAAAATAATTGGAACAAGGATTTCTTTAAAAACGAAAATCCCATCGTGCTCGAGCTAGGTTGCGGCGGTGGTGAGTACACCATCGGACTTTCGAGCATGTTTCCAGACAAAAACTTTATCGGAGTAGACATCAAAGGGGCTCGCTTGTGGAAGGGGGCTAAAAAAGTGCAGGAAAATCAAATTAAAAATGTGGGCTATCTCCGCACCCAAATCGAATTGATTGCTCATGCTTTTGGCGAAAACGAAATCGATGAAATTTGGATTACTTTCCCCGATCCGCAAATTAAGTTCCGCCGAGCTAAGCACCGCCTTACACATCCTAACTTTTTAGCTTTATACCAAAAGATTTTAAAGCCAAACGGAAAAATTCATTTAAAGACAGATAGCGAATTTCTGCACGGCTACACGCACGGAGTGATTGAGCAATCGGGCTATAAGGTGAGCCTTTCTAATCACGATATCTACCATCCGGACACGGTAGATTTGCCAGATTACGTAACAGGGATTCAGACTTTTTACGAAGCTAAATTCAGAAAAGAAAACAAGAAAATCACTTATATGTGTTTTAACTTAAAATAAAAAATGTAGCCTCTAGGGCTACACTTTTACTGCACTGGGAACTAGGATACTATAGTTCCCATTATTTTTTATAACATCTCGCACAATGCTTGAGCTAATGTAGGATTTACCCGAAGAGGTGAGCAAAAACACGGTTTCCAATTGTTGTTTGGTCAAAGCTCGATTGGTGTGTGCAATGGCTTTCTCAAATTCAAAATCGGCAGGATTTCTGAGCCCACGAAGAATAAAATTAGCCTTTTTTCGCAGACAATAATCTACGGTGAGTCCTTCGTAGGTATCGATTTCTATGTTTGGATAGTCCTTAAATGTTTCTTCTAAAAATTGTTTTCTCTTCTCGAGCGAAAACATATAATTTTTCCCTGAATTTTGCCCAATCGCCACGATAATTTTATCGAACAAAGGCAACGCACGATTGATGATATCGCAATGCCCAAGCGTAATGGGATCAAACGAACCAGGAAAAACAGCAATTCTTTTCATTGTATAAATTTTATTTTTGAGCCAGAGCGCTCTCGATTTCACTTGTGATAAAATCTTTGATTTCTATTTTGGAATAAGCCAATTGTTGTGGCAAAATACTCGCTGGCGAAAAGCCTGGCAAAGTGTTCATTTCTATAAAATTAGGCTCTCCATTTACGATAATGTATTCGCTACGAGACATGCCCTTCATACGCAACGATTCATAGGCTTTTTTAGCAATTTGCTCTACTTTTTGGGTGATTTCTGGCGACAATCTAGCTGGTGTAATTTCCTGCGAAGCGCCTTCATATTTAGCATTGTAATCAAAAAATTCGTTTTCTGATACAATTTCTGTTATTCCGCTCACAATGGTTTCTCCATTATATTGCACCACCCCCACAGATACCTCGGTTCCGTCGAGGAAAGATTCAATCAAAATATCATGATCTTCCTTAAATGCTTTTTCTAGAGCGGGTTCAAATTCTTCTTTGGTTTTCACTTTAGAAACGCCTAAACTTGAACCTGATTGGTTGGGTTTCACAAAGCATGGCAACCCGATTTTTTCAATAATCTCATCTAAATCATATTTATCTCCTTTCACTAAATATACCGATTTAGCCGAAGAAATACCATATTTGCTCAGTACTGCGATGCAGTCTTTTTTACTAAAAGTAAGTGCCGAAAGATAATGCCCACAGCCCACATATGGCAAATTAATTAGTTGCCAATAGGCTTGCATTTGTCCATCTTCGCCTGGCGTTCCGTGAATGATGTTAAATACTACATTGAAACTTGTTTTTTCTCCTTTTTCATTCTTAAAAGAAAAATCCGCTTTATCAATCAGGAATTTCTTATCCCCTACTTGTGCAAACCACCCATCTGTACCGATTAAAACTTTGGTTGGCTTATATTTAGAAGTGTCTATATGATCAAAAATCGTTTGTCCGCTTTTTAGCGAAACTTCGTACTCGCCAGAGTACCCGCCCATCACGATGGCAACATTTTGCATAGTTCAAATTTTAGGGCAAAAGTATTAAAATCTTATGAATTATATGGTGCATTTCGTTTTCAATCAACAAAAAAATCCCGCAAAAATGTAATTTGCGGGATTGAAATTATAAATTCTAAAAAAAATTAAACTTCTTCGTCTTCTTCCTCATCCAATTCCTCATAAGCATCGAGTTCATCTTCAAAGAATTCAAAAGCTTCTTGAATCAAATCGTTTACTTGAGTTTGGATTTCCTCTTCCTCTTCGTCGATTTCATCAAACCACTCTACCTCATCGGTATGAACATTGATTAAAAATCTTGGGTACTCAGTGTGCAAAACAAATGCGTCCTCTACACTAGAATTGTCTGCTAATAAAAATTTAGGTAATTCCATAATTAAGGTATTTTTTAATTTTCTTCAAATATATGATTTTGATTTCAATTTTGCAAAAGTAATTGTTTCGTTTTCAAGTAAAATCTTGAAACTAAAGCAATCGCAGAAAAAATTAATCCTGAGCCTAGCCCTATCCACATACCCAATGCTCCCATTCCTTTAGGAATAGTCAGAAAATACCCCAGCGGCAACGCAATCACAAAATACGCCACAAGTGTGATCATTGCTGGCACAAATACATCTTGCATGCCTCGCAAACTCCCTAGAGCGGTAACTTGCGTGCCATCTGCCAATTGGAAGAGTGCTGCTATGATTAATAATTGAGAGGCAATGCCGATGACGGCTGGATTTTCGGTATAAAACTCAGGCAAGACATGTCTAAATATTATAAAACTTATCCCTGAAATACTCATGATAATCATCGTCATCACAATGGCAGAAAAACCTGCTTTTCGTAGATTTTGAAAATGTTTTAGCCCAAATTGATTGCCCACACGCACAGTGGCCGCCGTGCTGATTCCGATGCAGAGCATAAAGGTGATTGATGCTAAATTTAGGGCGATTTGATGTGCTGCAAGCTGATCGGTTCCTGCCATTCCGCAAATAAATGCTGCTGCCGAGAAAGTCCCCATCTCAAAAAACATCTGCATGGCTGTAGGTGTTCCTAGAAATGCTAATTTTCTAAAAATAAATTTATTAAATATTTTAAACGAAACTGCCTTTAGATACATTTGTGTCTTTGGATTTTTTAGCATTAAAAACAAAAGCACAAAAATCATAATTACACGAGAAATCAATGTTCCAAGTGCTGCTCCCGCAATTTCTAAACGCGGCATGCCCCAGTTTCCATAAATGAATAAATAGTTGAAAAATATATTTAAAACATTTGCTACAATGGTTGCAATTGCCACATTGAGCGTGAGCGATAATCCCTCGGACAACTGCCTTAGCGACTGAAAAATCATGAGCGGAATAATGGAAATTCCTGCAATTCTAATGTAAGGAATTGCAGCCTGTACCACTTCTACGGGCTGTTTCATTTTGAATAACAACGGCTCAATGGAAAATAATACGATTAGCAACAAAGCAGTGATAATTAAGTTCAGCAATAATCCGTGCGAAAACACTTTGGCACCTCGTTGAATATTGTTTTTAGCATCGGTTTGTGCCACAAGGGGCGACATCCCAAACGAAAAGCCAAATGCCGTGCTCATAATGATGAATAAAACTGAATTTCCTAAAGCAACGCCCGCCAATGCCGTAGTCCCCAATTGAATGTTTTCTACATAATCAAATCTACCGCCGAGACCGCCCACCATCACATTATCTGCTACATTCACAACAATTTGCCCAGCTTGCGATAGCATCACAGGCCAGGCAATTTGAAAATTTTTCTTGATATGCTCCTTAAAATCCATGGGCACAAAAATAGCATTATTTGCCCAAAATCTCTTTATTTTTTAGGCACAAAAGATTGAACATCTTTTTTGCTCACGGGATTTTCTCCTAATATAATAAGGCGTTCCACGACATTTCGCAATTCACGAATGTTCCCCGTCCAGCTATAAGATTGCAGTTCTTTTATCGCTTCTGGGCTAAATTCTTTGGTAGCTTTGCCATGCTCTTGAGAAATGCTTTCAGAGAAATGATTTACCAAGGCTGGGATATCCTCTTTTCTATCATCTAGCGCAGGAACTTTTACCAAAATTACTGCCAAACGGTGGTATAAATCTTCTCTAAAATTTCCTTCTGCAATTTCTTTTTTCAAATCCTTATTAGTCGCAGCCAAAACACGCACATCCACAGGAATTTCCTTATCTCCGCCTACTCGTGTAATTTTCTTTTCTTGCAATGCGCGCAGCACTTTAGCTTGCGCAGAAAGGCTCATATCCCCGATTTCGTCTAGGAAAAGGGTTCCTTTATTAGCTTGTTCAAATTTTCCTGCTTTGTCTTTGTGAGCTCCCGTAAACGAACCTTTCATATGACCAAAAAGCTCACTTTCAATCAATTCTGAAGGAATCGCAGCACAGTTCACTTCTACCAAAGGCATTTTGTTTCGGTCTGATTTTTCGTGAATTTGGTGTGCAACCAATTCTTTTCCCGTTCCGTTGGGTCCCACAATCAAAACACGCGCATCGGTCGCCGCAACTTTATCTATAATTTCTTTGATTTCAGTTAAAGCCTTTGATTCGCCAATCATTTGATATTTAGCACTCACTTTCCGCTTAAGTGCCTTATTTTCATCTTTTAACGATTTATTTTGTTGAATTAAACTTTTCTTATCTACCGCGTTGCGCACGCTACTGAGCAATCTGTTTAAATCTGGCGGCTTTGGAATGTAATCGTATGCACCTTTTTTGATGCAATCTACCGCTGTTTCGATGTCGCCATGTCCAGAAACCATCAAAAATGGAATATCTGGATTAAGGTTTAATGCCTCTACCAGCACCTCAACACCATCTTTTTTAGGCATTTTGATATCACAAATCACAAGATCGTAATCTGTATTTTTGATTTTATCTATAGCTTGTTCGCCATCTTCTGCTTCCTCTATTTTAAAAGTAGAATCCTCGTCTTCCAAAATACTTTTCAGCACATTGCGAATCGCTTGCTCGTCCTCAACAATAAGAATTTTAGCCATTTTATATTTTTAAGTAAGTTCCAAAGTTAAAAAAATACATTTATCCGTGAAAAATAATTTAAAATATTTTTTGTTTTATTACAAAACCTTTTTACATTTGTTCCCTGAAAAATTAAAATTCTAAAGAAAATGAAAAAGGTATTATTATCATTAGCTGCTGCAACATTAGTATTTGCAGTTTCATGTAAAAACAGTCAAACTCCAGAAACTACTCCTGCTGAAACTACTGAGGAAGTAGTTGTAGAAGAAGCTCCAGAAACTGCTCAAGCAGTTAGCGAAGCTCAAGCTGAATTAGATGCTGCTCAAGCTGAATTAGACGCTGCTAAACAAGCTAACGACGAGGCTGCTGTTTCTGCTGCTCAAGCTAAATTGAACGCTGCTAAAGAAGCTTTACAAAATGTAGCAGAAGATGTGAAAGATGCTGCTCAAAATGTTTCTGAAGCTGCTCAAGACGCTGCTGGTGCTACTGTAGAAGGAGCTCAAGATGCTGCTGCTCAAGGTGCTGAAGCTGTTCAAAATGCTACAGAAGAAGCTGCTAAATAATTAAGAACTTCATTTAGATTTAAAGCGCTTTTTTAAGAAAAGCGCTTTTTTTATACTTTCCATTCAGTAAAGAAATATTCATTTTTATATATTTGCCAAATGCAACAATACCTAAAATTAGTAAAAGAAGTTTTAGACAACGGCAGTTTTAAGGAAGACCGCACGGGAACGGGAACTAAAAGTATTTTTGGTCATCAAATGCGTTTTGATTTATCTAAAGGTTTTCCGTTGCTCACAACCAAGAAATTACACCTAAAATCCATTATTTACGAACTTTTATGGTTTTTGCAAGGCGAGACCAACATTAAATATTTAACGGATCACGGCGTAAGAATCTGGAACGAATGGGCAGATGAAAATGGAGATTTAGGTCCTGTGTATGGTAAGCAATGGCGTAGCTGGACTACTCCTAATCAAAAGACCATTGATCAGATTCAAGAGGCTGTAGATACGATTAAAAACAACCCAGATTCTAGAAGAATTATCGTTTCGGCTTGGAATGTGGGAGAACTAGACCAAATGGCTCTGATGCCTTGCCACGCACTTTTCCAGTTTTATGTGGCAAATGGCAAACTTTCGTTGCAATTGTATCAGCGCAGTGCCGATATTTTCTTAGGCGTGCCATTCAATATTGCTTCGTATGCACTTTTACTGAAAATGATGGCGCAAGTTTGCGGACTAGAAGCGGGCGAATTTGTCCACACTTTGGGCGATGCGCACATATACTCCAACCATTTTGAGCAAATGAAAAAGCAGCTCACTCGCGAGCCGTATCCGCTTCCACAAATGGAAATCAACCCTGAGGTGAAAGATATTTTCTCATTTAAGTATGAAGACTTTAGCCTAAAAAATTACAAGGCTCATCCACACATCAAAGGCGAAGTGGCGGTGTAAATTTTCATTGAAAAAATAGCTTAAATTTCAATTTTTCATTTTTTCCCAAAATACTAAAATTCGGTATTTTTTATAAATAACTGAATTTTATCATGAAAACAAGTTACTTTTTCAAAAAAGATATACTTATATTAAGGCTCGCACACTTCCCTTAAAAATACCACAAAAATCATTGAATTATTTTTTGAAAATTCAAAAATAAATCGTTATTTGCATAAGATTTTTTTAACACTTATAACGATGAAAAACGAATTTTTCCCAAGTGAAAATAAATCAAATTTGCAGCGTTCTGATTTTCAGACCGAAATCAACGGCAAAGAAACTGATTTATTTATCCTAAGAAATAAAAATGGAATGGAGGTTGCCGTGACCAATTATGGCTGTGCGCTCCTTTCTATCATGGTTCCAGACAAAGATGGAAACTATGCCAATGTGGTTTTGGGACACGATAGCATCGATGCTGTGGTAAACAGCCCAGAACCTTTCTTAAGCACTATTATTGGGCGATATGGCAATAGAATCAAAGAGGGTAAGTTTTCTCTTTACGAAGAGGATTTTGAACTAACTATCAATAATGGACCTAACTCTCTACATGGTGGGCCAACTGGTTTCCATGCGCGTGTGTGGGATGCTCAGCAACTTGATGAGAGCACGATTCAGTTTAATTATATTTCTCAAGATGGCGAGGAAGGTTTCCCTGGAGAATTAAGCGTAGAAGTGATTTACTCCTTAACTGATAACAACGAATTTGTAATTGAATACATCGCTGAAACGGATAAGCCTACGCCTGTAAACTTAACACAACATGCTTTCTTTAACTTGGCGGGTATCCAGAATCCATCGCCTAGTATTGAAGATCATGTTTTGAAAATCAATGCGGATTTCTTTGTGCCAATTGATGAAAACTCTATCCCAACGGGCGAGATTTTGAAAGTAAAAGGCACACCAATGGATTTTACCGAACCTCACAGCGTGGGAGAAAGAATTAACTCAGATTTTGAGCAATTAAAAATCGGGAAAGGCTACGACCACTGCTATGTTTTGAACAAAGCGGAAGCGGGTGAATTAACTTTCGCCGCACTTTGCGAAGATCCTAAATCGGGCAGAACGCTAGAGGTATTGACTACGGAGCCTGGTGTTCAGCTCTACACAGGAAATTGGCTAGGGGGCTTTGAAGGAGCTCATGGTGCTACTTTCCCAGAGCGTAGCGGATTGTGTTTTGAAGCACAGGTTTTCCCAGATACGCCAAACAATTCTCATTTCCCATCAGCTACTTTGCTTCCAGGAGATGAGTATGAACAAGTTACTGTCTTTAAATTCGGAATAAAAAATTAATAAAAACATAAAACATATGAGTACGAAAAAACAAAATTATTTGTTGCCAATCATCATGATGATTGCGCTATTTGGTATGATTTCATTCGTTACAGGTTTAGCAAACCCAATGGGTGTCATCGTAAAAAATCAATTTGGAGCTTCAAACTTTATGGCTACCTTGGGGTATTTTGCAAACTTTATTGCTTATGCCTTTATGGGGTATCCTGCGGGTATGTTACTTCAAAAAATTGGTTATAAAAAAACTGCCCTTATCGCTATTGCAGTAGGTTTCTTAGGTACTGGAATCCAATTCTTGTCTGGTGAATTTGGAAGTTTTGAAGTTTATTTGCTTGGTGCATTCGTTGCAGGTTTCTCTATGTGTATGCTTAATACCGTGGTAAACCCAATGCTTAACAAATTAGGTGGTGGCGGAAACAAAGGAAACCAATTAATCCAAGTGGGTGGATCATTCAACTCTTTGATGGCAACCATCGTTCCTATCTTGGTAGGTTACTTTATCGGTAGCAATGTTGAAAAAGCAAACTTAACTAATGCTTATCCTGCGTTATTTTTAGCAATGGGTATTTTTGCTGCTGCATTCTTGGTATTATTCTTTGTAAACATTCCAGAGCCAAGCTTAGCTGTAACTAAAAATAATGAGAAAGCACCTCACAGCCCTTTCTCATTCCGTCACTTTACTTTAGGAGCTGTTGCTATCTTCTTATATGTAGGTATCGAGGTGGGTATCCAAAACTTCATCAACCCATACATGACTAGCTTAACCAACAGCGAAGGTGAATTATTATACACAGCTACTGTTGCAGGATCTGTAGTAGGTACTTACTGGTTCTTAATGTTAGTAGGTCGTTTAATCGGAGCTGCTGTAGGTGGTAGCGTTTCAAGTAAAACTATGCTTACTTTTGTATCTGCTTTAGGTATTGCCTTTACTTTGGCGGCAATCTTTATCCCAGTAGAACACACCGTGAGTATGCCTGTGTTCCAATCAGATATTTCATTTGGAATGGTTCAAATCCCGACTAGCATCATGTTCTTGGTACTTTGCGGACTTTGTACTTCTGTAATGTGGGGAGGAATCTTCAACCTTGCAGTAGAAGGTCTAGGAAGATATACTGAGGCAGCCTCAGGATTCTTCATGGTAATGGTGTGCGGTGGTGGTATCATTCCACTTATCCAAGGTGCTGTTGCCGATTCATCTGGCTACATCGAAAGCTACTGGGTAATTGTAGTTTGTCTTGCATTCTTGTTATATTATGCATTGATCGGGTCTAAAAATGTAAATACAGATATTCCTGTAGACATTGCCCCAGAAAGCCTTCCAGTAGAAGAATAAAATCAACTATAAACATGACAAAAGCCCCGAAAATTTCGGGGCTTTTATTTTTTTAATCCACAAAAAATGCCTACATTTATACATCAAAATTTTAACCCAATAAAATAAATAACATATGAGTTTAGAAAACACTGTAAGAAATACTTTTAAAGAAAAGTTCGGAACTGAAGGCGAAGTTTATGCCTCTCCAGGTAGAATTAACTTAATTGGTGAGCATACCGATTACAACGGAAGTTTCGTATTTCCAGGAGCTATCGACAAAGGAATGATAGCTGAAATCAAGAAAAACGGTACCGATAAAGTGCGTGCCTATTCAGTAGACTTAAAAGAAAGTGCAGAATTTGGCTTAAATGAAGAAGACGCTCCAAGCCAAAGCTGGGCTAAATATATTTTTGGTGTATGCCGTGAAATTCAAAAAAGAGGTGGAAAAATCGAGGGATTTGATACTGCCTTTGCAGGAGATGTGCCACTAGGAGCAGGTATGTCATCATCTGCAGCACTCGAAAGCACTTACGCTTTTGCCTTAAACGAAATGTTCAATCTTGGTATTGATAAATTTGAATTGGCTAAAATCGGGCAAGCTACAGAGCACAACTATGTAGGCGTGAAATGTGGAATCATGGATCAGTTTGCTTCCGTTTTTGGAAAAGAAGGACACTTGATGCGCCTTGACTGTAAATCTATGGAATACGAATATTTCCCATTCAGTCCGGATACACATGGCTATCGTTTAGTTTTGCTAGACACTGTCGTAAAACACGAATTGGCTTCTTCTGCATACAACAAGCGTCGTGAATCTTGCGAGCGTGCTGCCGAAGCGATTAAGAAAAATCATCCAGAAGTGGAATTTTTGAGAGATGCTTCTATGGATATGCTTAACGAAGTAAAAGACCAAATCTCTGAAGAAGACTACAAGCGTGCAGAATATGTAATCGAAGAAACTCAGCGTGTGCTTGATGTGTGCGAGGCGTTGGAAAAAGGAGATTACGAAACTGTGGGCGACAGAATGTACAAAACGCACCACGGCATGAGCAAACTTTACGAAGTGAGCTGCGAGGAATTAGATTTCTTAAACGATGTGGCTAAAGAATGTGGCGTAACTGGTTCTCGTGTAATGGGCGGTGGCTTTGGTGGCTGTACAATCAACTTGGTAAAAGAAGATTTATACGACGAATTCATCGAAAAAGCTAAAAAAGCCTATTTAGAAAAATATGGTCGTGAGCCAAAAGTTTACGATGTAGTCATCAGCAACGGTGCTAGAAAATTGAAATAATTTAATATTTAAACATTTATAATTAAAAGCTCTCCCACACGGGAGGGCTTTTTTTATACAAAAATTTGTAACTTTGTTTTCTTATTACAAAAACCTATGACCAAAACTAAAAAAGATTTTAATCCTAAAACCGAAATTCAAATTATTGGAGCCAAACTTCATAATTTAAAAAATATAAATCTCACGATTCCCAAAAACAAATTGGTGGTAATCACAGGACTTTCGGGCTCGGGAAAATCCACTTTAGCCTTCGATACGCTTTACGCCGAGGGGCAGCGTCGCTATGTAGAGAGCCTTTCTGCCTACGCGCGCCAGTTTTTAGGTCGATTGGACAAACCTCAAGTCGATAACATCAAGGGAATCGCCCCTGCCATAGCCATTCAGCAAAAGGTAAACTCTACCAATCCACGCTCAACGGTGGGCACCACTACCGAAATTTATGATTATCTAAAACTTCTGTATGCACGCATCGGGGAAACTTTCTCTCCTATTTCGGGCGAAAAGGTGAGCAAAGATACCGTAAGCGATGTTATTGATTATATTAAAAAATTACCCGAAAATACGAATTTAAGCATTCTTGCACCATTCATCAAGACAGATGAATCTCGCTCATTTCAAGAAAGTTTAGATATTCTACAAAAACAAGGTTTTGCCCGTTTAGAAATTGGCGACCAAACTCAAAAAATTCAGGATTTAATTGATTTTAATTTTGAGCCACCAGAGGGCACCGAAATCAGTTTAGTCATCGATCGAGTAAATACGCAGAATGATGAAGATTTTTATCACCGATTGAGCGATTCGGTGCAGACTGCGTTCTATGAAGGGCATGGCGAAATGATGGTGAAAATCCCTGAAAAAAAAGAAATTAAATCATTTTCTAATCGTTTTGAATTAGACGGAATTTCATTTATCGAGCCAAGTCTACATTTCTTTAGTTTCAACAATCCACTGGGTGCTTGCCCTACTTGTGAGGGATATGGCAAGGTGATGGGAATTGACGAAAATTTAGTCGTTCCGAATAAAAATTTATCCATTTACGAAGATGCCGTAGTCGCTTGGCGTGGCGAAAAAATGAGCGAGTGGAAAAATCAATTTATCAAAGAAACGGCAGATTCTGGTTTTCCGATTCATAAACCTTATTTTGAACTGACCGAAGAGCAGAAAAAACTACTCTGGGAAGGGAAAAATAAAAATTCAGCTAGCATTAATCATTTCTTCCAAATGCTGGAAGAAAACACCTACAAAATTCAATATCGTGTGATGCTTTCTCGCTACCGTGGCAAGACTACTTGCCCTACTTGCAAAGGAAAACGCTTGCGCGAAGAAACCAATTGGGTGAAAATCGGGGGCAAATCGATTAATGATTTGGTGAATTTACCGCTGAATGAATTGGGCGAATTTTTCAATCAATTAGAACTATCGCCTTACCAAGAAAAAGTGGCAAAACGCTTACTTTTGGAAATCAACAACCGAATCAGTTTCCTACTAGATGTTGGTTTAGGCTATTTAAGTTTAAACCGAAATTCCAACACACTTTCTGGTGGGGAATCACAGCGCATCAACTTAGCAACATCACTCGGAAGTAGCTTGGTGGGCAGTATGTACATTCTTGACGAGCCTTCCATAGGTTTGCACTCACGCGACACCGAAAACTTAATTTCTGTACTGAAAAAATTGAGAGATTTAGGCAATACCGTGATTGTGGTGGAACATGATGAGGATGTGATGAAAGCTGCCGACTACATCATCGATATAGGTCCTGAAGCAGGAACTCACGGAGGCGAGGTAGTTTTTGCGGGCACCTATCCCGAATTGCTAAAATCTAAAACGCTTACGGCTCAATACCTCAACGGGGAACGAGAAATAAAAGTGCCACAAACCCGAATCCCGATGAGAAACTACATCGAAGTAACGGGTGCACGAGAAAATAATTTAAAAAACATTTCGGCTAAATTACCACTTAATAGCCTAGCCGTGATTACAGGCGTAAGTGGCTCAGGCAAAAGTACTTTATTGAAATCTATTTTCATACCAGCCATTGAACGAGAATTGGAAATTTACGGGAGCAAACTCGGAGATTTTGAATCCATAAGAGGCGATTTAAGCAAAGTTAAAGCCCTTGAATACATAGATCAAAACCCGATTGGGAAATCTTCTCGCTCCAATCCTGTAACTTACATCAAGGCTTATGATGACATAAGAAAACTTTTTGCCAATCAAAAATTAAGCAAATTGCGTGGATACCAAGCCAAGCATTTCTCGTTTAATGTAGATGGCGGACGATGCGACCATTGCCAAGGCGAAGGAAGTATTACCATCGAAATGCAGTTTATGGCAGATGTAAATTTAGAATGTGAGCAATGCCATGGAAAACGCTTTAAAGATTCGATTTTGGAAGTAAAATTCCATGGAAAAAACATCAGCGATGTACTGAATTTAACGGTAGATGATGCCATTATTTTCTTCAGCGAGCACGGCGAAGAAAAAATCGCCGAAAAACTACAAAGTCTGCAAGATGTGGGGCTGGGCTATGTGCAACTTGGGCAATCAAGCAGCACGCTCTCTGGAGGTGAGGCTCAGCGTATTAAACTAGCTTCTTTCTTGATTAAGGGAACGGCTGCCAAGAACACCCTTTTCATTTTTGACGAGCCATCTACGGGATTGCATTTTCACGACATCAATAAGCTGATGAAATCGCTACGCGCACTCATTGATAATGGGCACAGCGTCTGGGTGATTGAACACCACCCCGATATTATAAAATGTGCCGATTATATTCTAGACCTTGGTCCTGAAGGAGGCAAAAAAGGAGGAGAAATCGTAGCCGCAGGTACGCCAGAAGAGATCATTCACTCGGATCGAAGCTACACCGCCAAATATCTTTTAGATAAACTTTAAACCTAATTTAAAACCTATTTATAAACCAAAACCTATTAACTTTTATGAAACAAAAGCTTAGCTGGACATCGCTCATTCCATTTATTGTGTTTATTACACTATTCTTAGGGAGCGGTATCATTTTAGAAGATTTTTACGCCATTCCTGCACCCATTCCTGCGGTAGTGGGCGTAATTACTGCCTTACTTTTATTCAAAGGCAATTTTAAGGAAAAAGTAGCCGTATTTGTAGAGGGCTGCGGAAACAGCAACATCATCACGATGTGTTTAATCTATTTGCTAGCAGGTGCTTTCACGCAAATTACTAGCGAAATCGGCGCACTTAATTCTGTGGTGAATTTAACATTGCACACCTTGCCATCGGGCTGGCTGTATGTGGGAATTTTCATTATTTCTGCAATTGTAGCCACTGCCACGGGCACTTCGATGGGAGCCATTGCAGCACTTGGCGGAACTACTTTAGGATTTGCCGCCCAAACCGATGCCGAACCTGCAATATTAGCGGGCTCCCTATTATGCGGAGCTATGTTTGGAGACAATCTATCTGTGGTTTCGGACACCACAATTGCCGCTACCCAAAGCATGGAATGCTCTATGGCAGATAAAATGAAGGAAAATCTAAAATTAGCCATTCCTGCGGCACTATGTAGCATCGTTGTTTTCTACTTTTTGGGTAAAAATATCCAAATCGAAGGGCAGGAATTAGCCGTGAATTATGTAGATTTCATCAATGTATTGCCCTATGCAATCGTGATTATTTTGGCAGCCAGTGGCATGCATGTATTTGGAGCACTGGTACTCGGAATTATTGCTGCGGGGGCAATTGGGCTGTATTTTGATTATTTTACGGTGATTTCTTTTACCAAAAACATTTATGCTGGTTTTGCTAATATGAACGAAATTTTTATCCTCTCCTTGTTGATCGGGGGACTTGGTCACATGGTAAACAAAGAGGGCGGATTAAAATATTTGCTCAACAGCGTTGAAAAATTCATCAATCGAAAAAGAGCCTATGGCGTGGTGGCAACGCTCGTTTCTGTGGTAGATGTTGCCGTGGCAAACAACACCGTTTCCATCATTATTTCTAGCCCATTGGTGCAAAAACTTAGAGACACTTATCATTTAAATGCTAAAAAATTGGCTTCGTTCATGGATATTTATAGCTGTATCATTCAAGGGATTATTCCTTATGGGGCACAAGTTTTATTGATTCTGAGCTTAAGCAAAGATTTTAGCTATTTCGACTTGATTCAAAATGTGTGGTATTTGTTATTTTTATTCATCGTCACGAGCGTTTATTTAGTCTTTATTTCTAAAAAGTCTGAAACGCAAACGGCATAAAAACCAAAAGGGCAATTCAAAAAAATATTGAATTGCCCTTATTTTTTGTTTCTCTAAAAAACTCAATTGGGCTAAAATCTGACATCAACTTATTGATTCTTTAATATTTATTTCTATCTTTAGGCAAAAGATTTATTTTTAAAACTAAAAATTCAAACACATGCAAAACAATCTTACCTTTACAATGATTAAGCCCAATGCAGTAAAAAAGGGATACATCGGGGCGATTTTAAACGATATAGTGAATGCAGGTTTTAAAATCCGTGCAATGAAACTTACGCAACTGAGCCGTGCTGATGCGCAACATTTTTATGCTGTGCACAAAGATCGTCCGTTTTTTGATGATTTGGTGAATTTCATGATTTCGGGACCTATTGTAGCCGCTGTTTTAGAGAAAGAAAATGCCGTGGCAGATTACCGAAAATTAATCGGTGCAACGGATCCTGCCGAAGCCGAGGAAGGAACGCTGCGCAAGAAATATGCGGATTCCAAACAGGCAAATGCTGTGCATGGTGCCGACAGCAATGAAAATGCTGAAATTGAGGCTAAATTCCATTTTTCGGGTAGAGAAATTTTTGAATATTAATTATTTTAAATTCATTCAAGCCATAAAAAAAGCCGTGCGAGTTTCCTCTTTCACGGCTTTCATTACAACATAAAAAAAAGAATGAATAATTAGAATTTCAATTTTAGTCCCGCCAAGAAGTTGGTGCCTGCTTGTGGGTAGTATCTCAAATTACCTTTTTTATTACTACCATTTGACGCGTATTTTTCATTGAAAATATTATTTATCAATGCCATTACTTCAATGCTTTTTCTTCCCTGTAATTTGAATGTATAATTGGCAGAAAGGTCTGAAACATTGTAAGCATCTAGCTTTAAGTTTTCATTTTGTGTATTGGTCACATATTGTTCAGACACATATTTGTTCACGAAAGTAACGTTTAAATCCTTTACTGGTGTAAATTCCAAACCTACGGAGCTCACAATATTAGGTGAGAAAGAAATGGTGGTGGTACCAAAGTTTTTCACTTTTTTATTCACGGTTTCTTTGTAATCTATATTTTTATTTACGCTCCAAGCCAAATTCCCGAAGAAATTTAATTGCTTATACACAATCGGTGTTTTAAAATCTAGTTCCAAGCCCGCACGGTAGCTATCGCCCACATTTTCTTTGATTGCAGCACCTACTTGGTTTAATTTTCCTGAAAGCACCAATTGATCTTTGTATCTCATGTAGTAAGCATTTACGCCTAAGTTCAAATAAGGTTTTTCGATTCTATATCCTAATTCAAAATCGTGTAAAGTTTCTGGTTTAATTTCTGTACCTTCATCAATTGCGTTTAAAATATCGGCTCTTTTAGGCTCACGGTGCGTTAATCCATACGAGAAATACACATTTTCAAAATTATTGATATTATAAGTAATCCCTGCTTTTGGATTCAAGAAATTATAGTTTTTATCAAACGGACGGAAGTCTTCTGCATCGTTTTCTCCTCCATTTTTATATTTTCCATCATAGTTAATGTTTCGGATCTGAACATCTCCAAACAAATCAACTTTTCCTATCTTTTGCAAGAATTTCACAAATCCTGAAATTTCAACTTTGTTGGCTTCGTTTTCGTAATAGTAGCCGTTTTGCTTGTATTCTGGGTGCTTAATTACTTTGATAATTTCTCCATAGTGATCGCCCACATATTTATTGGCTGCCACGCCAGCATATAATTGAGTATTGCCCAATTGAGTATTCTCCACATTGAAGATTCCGCCATAAAAATGATTATCAAGCCATTCTCTACTCACTACATCATTATTTTTATTTCCTATATAATCAATTTTATATGACAAGAGTTCAACTCCTTGATAATAACTTTCGTAATAACCTTTCCCTCTCGTGTAATGTGCTGTAAATCTAGATTTCCAGCCATTTTCGTATTTCTGATTCCAATATAAATGTGTGTGGTTTTGGTCATAATTATCCACTTGATTGTCGTAATAACTTATCGAAGAATCATTATTGAAAATAGCTCCATTGGGATTATATGTTCTTCCATATTTTTCCTCCTGTTTTTTAGTAATTCCTTTCCAAGCTTGGTAAGTTTTCTCGTGCCCAAAAATGTTTAATAAATGGATTTCTGTATTGGCAGAAGGCATATATCTCGCATTGAAGCCTACGGAATAAAGATCTGCCGACGCTCTATCACGGTATCCGTCAGACTTTATATAAGAGCCACGCACATCAAAATTCAATTTTTGATTGGCTACATCTCCTGTGCCTGCACTCAGCATATATTTTTGGGTGTTGAAGCTTCCATAAGCCCCCATTAATTCGCCAAAAGCTTGAGTTCTACGGCGATTGGTATCAAGGTTGATGCTTCCTCCAAACGAAGCGGCACCGTTAGAAGAAGTGCCTACCCCACGCTGGATAACTACAGCATCGGTAGATGATGAAACATCTGGGAAATCTACCCAAAACACGCCTTGCGATTCGCTATCGTTTACGGGTACCCCGTTAAAGGTTACATTCACTTGGTCTGCAGAAATTCCTCTGATTCTCATTCCCGTGTATCCCACACCTGTTCCCGCATCAGAGGTGCTGATTACTGCCGTTGCATTTTTAAGCAATATGGGCATATCCTGCCCTAAATTCTTTTTCTGAAGTTGTTTTTTGCTTATAACTTCCTTGGTAATCGGTAATTTCGCAACGGCATGTACACTTGACAAGGCAATAGTGTCCTGCGTTTTCTGTTGCGCGGTAGCTAATAATGAAGCGGCTACACTGACTAAACTGAATAACTTTTTATACATAAAATTTAATAAATTTCTAAATTCATATGCATAAAAAGAGTGCAACTTTCAATCCTGAAGATAATTCTTTGGCAGCATTACCTGCCCAAGTTCTAAGAGTATAATCTCAGCCTTCTGCATTTTCAGAAAGCACCCCTTTTATGATTTTATTGAGACAAAGGTAACAATTTGTTTGCTAGAATTAAAACAATCGTAGCAAAAATATTGTTTTAACTCATTCTAAAAAGTTTTTTATGAAAAAGTATTTCCCGAATATCTGAAAAATGGCTTAATTTTGGCGTTCGTTTTGCGAAAGCTCACGACCAACCTAAATCAAACCTTATATTTACTTTACAAATCAATGAAAAAAACATTATTTCTATTCAGTATCTTGTCTATCTTTTTTTACGCTTGTAAAAATAATGGCAAAGATGCTGCTCCCTCTACTCTAATTGAAACAGAAGATGCTCAACAAGATGAAATCCTAGTACAAACAATCAAAATAGGAAATGATAGTGCCGCTTATCGTTTTTTGGCTTCGTATCCAGAGACCACGAGCTACCCTTTCATCAACGAATATGAGTATAATTTTGTGCACGATTTTGAGACTGAGTTTAAGAGATTAACCAACGAAAATAAAAGTGCAGATTCGCTTATCGTTCATCCAGCACCAATTGATTTTAATCAACATTTTGAAGTTTTACAAAACAACGACAATGTAATTGTTTTCTTGATTGAGCGCGAGGCTTCTTATGGGAATAATTCTACCAAGCAATTCTTTACACACTACTACGATTTAAACAAAAAGAAAAAACTGAGAATCGAAAATGTATTTAATAATATAAACGATTTCAGAGCTTTTGCTGAAGAGGCTAAACAAATTGTAAGCGATACGATTAAAAATAAAATCTTTAACAACAAAGAAATTCCTAATGCCGACAAAGAAAAAATGTTTGAAAGATTATTGCCAAGCATTGCAGAGGGAACCGAAGCTAGTGGCGAAAACTACAAAACTATGATTCTGCTGCCAAATGGCGATTGGAAATTTATTTTTGATAAATATTCCGTAGCACCTGGCTACATGGGCGAAATCTCTATTGAATTGCCTAAGGCTAAAATGGATACTTATTTAAAGCCTTCTTTCTTAAATTTAGTAAACAATCAGCCTGTTCAGGAGGAAGAGGAAGATGAAATTCTACCTCAACAACCCGAAGAGGTAGCCGTAGATTGTAGCAAAGTGCCTTGTGTTGCACTCACTTTTGACGATGGCCCGTCTGATTACACACCTCAATTGCTCGATATTTTAAAAGAAAATAATGTAAAAGCCACATTTTTCGTACTTGGAAAATCGGCACAAGTGCAGCAAAAAACAATTCAGCGTGCTTATAGCGAAGGGCACGAAATTGAAAGCCACACTTGGGATCACAAAGATTTAAAGAAACTGAGTGCGGCAAAAGTGCAAGAGGAAGTTGATAGAACCGATGATGTGCTGGAAGAATTAATTGGAAAAAGATCAGACTATTTGCGTCCGCCATATGGTTCAATTAGCCCAACGGTAAAAAAAGTGGTAAAAAAACCTTTTATCTTATGGAACATCGATCCAGAAGACTGGCGTATCAAAAACTCTAAAATCGTGGCAGAACGCTTGAGCAAAGCAGAACCCAACGCCATTCTGCTAGCGCACGACATCCACAAAACCACGGTAGAAGCCATTCCTGAGGTGATTAAAAATTTAAAAGCTAAAGGGTATCATTTTGTAACAGTGGCTCAGTTGCTTGCCGATCAAAATCTACAAAACGGGCATGCTTACCGATTTAGAAAACCAATAAAAGGCGAAAATAATATTTCAACACAAAATCAAAGTCTGAATTAATACTTCAGACTTTTTTTTATATTTGTAACAATCATTAAAACAAACTATGGAATCGCTTTTAATTGCAAAAAATATCAGCAAGAAATATGGCAATAAAGTAGCTCTAAACAATTTTAGCATAGAAATTCCTAAAGCATCAATTTATGGCTTACTGGGTCCCAATGGTGCTGGAAAAACTACTTTCATCCGTATTATCAACCAAATTACAATGCCCGACACGGGCGAAATCATACTCGATGGGGAAAAATTAGCCCCAAATCATATTTCTGCAATTGGCTACATGCCAGAGGAACGCGGATTGTATAAAAATATGAAAGTAGGCGAACAAGCCATTTATCTCGCTCAACTCAAAGGGCTTTCCAGAAACGATGCCAAGCAAAAGCTCAAATACTGGTTTGATAAGCTAGACATTGGCAGCTGGTGGAACAAAAAACTCTCTGAACTTTCTAAAGGAATGGGGCAAAAAATTCAATTCATCGTTACCGTATTGCATAACCCAAAACTTTTGATTTTTGACGAGCCATTCAGTGGATTTGATCCCGTGAATGCCAACATCATTCGAGATGAAATTTTAGAATTAAAGGAAAAAGGGACTACCATTATTTTTTCCACGCACCGCATGGAAAGTGTAGAGGAAATGTGCGATTATGTGGCTTTAATCAATAAATCCAACAAGGTGCTTGATGGCGAAATTCAATCGGTGAGAAATTCCTTTAAGAAAGGTGATTTTAAAATCGGATTGCAAATCACTTCACCAGATGCTTGGCAAAACTTTAAGGCACAACACAAAATAACAGATTTAATTGAAAACGAAGCCTATGCAAGCTTTACTACTAGAAAAGAACAAAGCGACAACACGCTCTTGCAAGAACTTTGCACGCTAGGGATTGTCGGGGAATATTCCGAAATTATCCCAAGTATGAATGAAGTATTTATAAACGCTGTAAATCAATCGCTATGAAACAAATTTGGCTAGTTACAAAACGAGAATTTCTAGTAGAAGTTCGTAAAAAATCATTTATCATTCTCACGATTGCCATGCCGTTTTTAATCGTGCTTTTTGGCTTGGTCGTAGGATTTTTAAACATGGCAAACAACGAAACCAATCGCATTGCCGTGATCGACGAATCTGGGCTTTTTGAAAAAACTTTTGAAAGCAATGAGCATAATCAATACACCTTTTATGCACCCAAAGAGTTTAATGGATTAAAAGATAGCATTCTCACTTCCAAATCTTTAACGGGAATTTTATTTATCCCCAAAACCGACAGTGCTTTTACTAATTTAAAAAATGGCATTGAATTTATTTCAAATAAAAACATAGGCGTTTCGCTCATTCCTACAATTGAAAAGAAAATCGAAAAAACGCTTACCGAAATCAATCTTAAACGCAAAGGCATCACTACACAAGATTTGGACGAAGCCGAAGCGAGCGTAAAAATCGCTGTAACGCAAGAATCCGACGACGGAAGCAAAAGTACCGACCAAATGCAAGAAGGTGTAAAATCCATATTTTCAGGGATTTTAATGTATGCTACATTTATGTTTATCATGATGTATGGCGTGCGTGTAATGCGTAGCGTGATTGAGGAAAAAAACAACCGTGTGGTAGAAATCATCATCTCAAGCGTGAAACCCTTTAACCTAATGATGGGAAAAATCTTGGGCTCAACGCTGGTGGCTATAACGCAATTCACCATTTGGATTGCTTTGATTTTAGCTTTTTTAATGGTGTCTCCAGCTCTGATTGATTCATTCTTTGCCCCTGCTCAGCAATTGGGAGATATGGCTACAACTACTACGGGAGGGGATTTTTCTGAAATCAAAGAAATTATTCACACCATTCTAAACATGAATATCCCGTTGATTGTTTCGGTATTCTTTATTTATTTCTTCTTTGGCTATTTATTTTACAGTTCGCTATTTGCCGCCATTGGGGCATCGGTGGAAAGCGACACCGAAACTCAACAATTTATGTGGCTCGGGATTTTGCCTTTAATGCTTGGGCTATATGGCTCAATAAGTATTTTTGAAAACCCAGACGGTCCTGTGGGGTATTGGTTCAGTATCATTCCATTCACATCGCCCGTTACGATGATGGCGAGAATCAGTTTTGGCGTGCCGATTGAGCAACTTCTCCTTTCCATTGGATTGCTTGTAGGTTCTGTATTTTTAATGGTTTGGTTTGCTGCAAAAATCTACCGAGTGGGTATATTGATGTATGGCAAGAAACCATCTATCAAAGAATGGCTAAAATGGATTAAATATTAATTTTAATCATTTTTTCAAAAAACAGAAAAACGGCAAAAATTGAATTTTTGCCGTTTTTTTTTATTATTTTAATTTTAAGATTTACATATCTAAAGTTTGTTCGCCCCCACCATTCACAAAGATGACTTGTCCGCTCACCCAGCTTGAGATAGGCGATGCAAAGTAGAGTACCGCTCCCGCAATATCTTCTGGCTCTCCCAAACGATGGATTGGTGTATGCTTCAACATCGCTTTTTCGATTTCGGGCGTGAGCACCGTGCTCAATGCGTGGGTGCGAGTGGCACCAGGTCCCACTGCGTTTACACGAATATTGGCAGGTCCATAGTCGTATGCCAAATTGCGCGTCATGTGATTAATCGCCGCTTTGGAAGAAGCATAAGCACTGATGGCTGGACTTTTATTGATCGAAGCCATAGACGACATATTGATGATACTTCCGTAGCCGCTTTTTTCCATATGAGGAGCCACAAGCTGGCAAAGTCGCCATGTACTAAAAACATTCATTTCAAATACTTTTTTGAACTGCCCTACCTCGATTTTGTAAGGGCTTTCCTTGCCTCCGCCTCCACCGCCAACATTATTGACGAGGATTTCTAAACTGCCAAATTGTTTCACGGTTTCCTCCACGAGATTTACTAAATCTTCGTCTTTGAAGTTATCACATTTTATGGCAATTGCCTTTCCGCCAGATTGTTCAATTTCTTGAGCCGTTTTTTTCGCAGTTTCTAGGTCATAATCCGCCACGACTACTTTGGCACCGAAAGCGGCTAAAACTTCGCAACACGCTTTGCCGATTCCGTTGGCACCTCCTGTAACAATGGCTGTTTTGCCACTTAGATCAAAGAATTTTTTGGTATCCATAATTGATTTTTTAGGGTTAAATGATTACTTTGAGAAGATAAAGTTACGAAATGGATTTGGATATTGGGGTGTTTGAGAATCATTTATTTTAAAAAATGTATAGATTCTTCATCTATCTAAATACCAAAACATTACAAGTATTTTTAAAACATCAGGTAACGAATTAGTAACTCAACTTGCTTCCTTGAATTTCACTGATTTTCATTGAAAACTCAATACCGCAAATATACACTTATTTACTTTCAAAAAAAAATCTTGTAACTTTGCTTTGCAGGCTGCACGCTGCAAGTCGGCATCCATAGAGGAGCACGCTTGCGGCGTGCAGCCTGCAAATACATACAAAGTTTTATTACAGGATTTATTTGAATGTAAATTTTGTTTCTTGTTTGATTTTCTTCTTTCTCCCTATTTTAGTTTGTGATAATTAATGCTTATTTTTTTAGTCTTAATTTTAAAAAATCTAATATGTCGCATTATGTAAACATGTTCAGACGAATTGAACAAGAGATTGAAAAGGAAGAAAAAAAAGTAACGTTTGAAACCAAGCAAATTACGCAGGAAGCACTTAAGATGGTGATTTACCTAAATGATAAATTGCAAGAATTTCGTAAAGAGGTTTTACAAAAAGGCTTTGAAGATGATGATGAAGAAATCTATTTCTTTCGACATATCAAACCCAATATTCAGGGGAAATTAATCTTTTACAATCGAGTGTATCGTACAGAAATGCTACGCCCTACCTCTATCAATGACTTTACTAAAAAATACTTTAGTGATGAGGAGGAAAGATGCCGAGAGCGTTATGATTATTTTCTAAAATCAGATGATTTTTATCGGTACTATTGGTCGGGCAGAAATGATAAAGATGCTCTCTACTTTAAGCGTTTCGCTATTAATCTTGCTGATGGATTAGAAAATCATGTCTTTGATTTAGACCCCTATTTTTCTACTTATTATGACTATTTAGTCGCTAGAATTATCGCTCGTGAGTTATTTTATGATTATCTATTATTCAGGACAACTGAAAAACAATACGAAGATATAGAGGATTTTGAACATTCCTTGGAATGGAGTGCTTCTAAAAATGCCCTTGTGGAGCTAATCTATGCATTATATTGTTCTGGTGCTATTTCCAATGGAAACACCAACCTGAGCGCTATCTCTTTTGCTTTTCAAAGGATATTTAAAGTGGAACTCAAGGATATTAATCACTCCTTTCATCGTATGAAATTTCGTTCAAAATCTCAAACCTTATTTATTGATCAATTACAATCTTCTTTGCAAAACTATATCAATAAAAATTTATAGTTTGCTTTTGCCCATTTATTGGGCATAAGAGAAAAACACCCATAAACACCCATTGGCAAAACGCACTCACACTACTTACTTTACTAACTTCAAAATGATTATTAGTCGCTTTAAGCGTCTTTTTTTTGCTCTAAATTCATGATTATTAAGGCATAAATATAAATTCGTTAAAATGTGCTAATTTTCTATCTACCCATTGGCAAAACTTGGCGTTATCATCGCCTCGGTCTTCTGAACTTTGTCCTCAGATAAACGATAAAATCAGAAGCAATGAAATTAATCACTATTGAAGAGAACCAATGGTTACAATTACGCCAAGAAATCCAATTTATTAAAGCGTATATCCAAAAACAATCTCAATCAACAGAAATCATTGACCAATTATGGCTCAATAACCACGAAGTATGCCAATACCTCCATTTAAGTGAGAAAACACTTTGGCGTATGCGACAGAACAATGAAATCACCTATGCTAAAGTCCATGGACAATACTTCTACACTTTAGGAAGCATCCGACAACTTATGGAATTTCATGTGATAAAAAGTACAGCGGATTACTTAGAAAGTTTAACTCAAAAAGCACACTCGTATGTTCAAAAAGGAAGACATATTAAGTAAGACCAATAACGGGCTGGAAGTATTTCGTCATTATGTTTCAGGGAATTGGAAAGTGGGGCAAAACTTTAAAAACCCTTTTTATGATGATAAAAATCCCTCTTGTAATATTTATAAGGATAAGAAAACAGGCATCTATCGGATTAAAGATTTTGGAGATCCTCTTTTTAATGGCGATTGCTTTTCCTTAGTTGGCTATTTATATGGTTTAGACTGTACACAAGCTCATGACTTTGTAGAAATTCTAAAAATGATCAATCAAGATTTAAATTTAGGGTTAGATATTTCTTATTCCAATCCAACTAAACGCCCCCAAAGAAAAATCAAAGTAGAAGCTAATCCCACGGCAACTAATGAACTACCTAGTTATCGTCCCTATACAATAGTCGATAAGAACTTCAGTAAAAGAGAACTCGAATATTGGAAGGCATTTGGAATAACGAAAACCATTTTAGACACATTTAGAGTGAAATCCTTGCAATCTTTTGAAAGCATCAATAAAAAAGGACAAGCCTATCGAATAGAATCTAATGATGGTGAGCCTATTTTTTCATATCAGAATGCGGAACTCATCAAAATCTATCGTCCTCTTTCCAAACATCGTTTTCTATATGCAGGTATTGCTACGGATTACTGTTTTGGATTGGAACAATTACCCTTAGAAGGTGATGATATTTTGTTTATTACAGGTGGAGAAAAAGATGTGATGAGTTTGTATGCAAAAGGCTTTTCAGCCATTTGTTTTAATAGTGAAAATAGTCATATTCCCCTCTCTCTTATTCAATCTTTAAAAGGTCGCTTTCGCCATATTGTATTATTGTATGATGTGGATCATGCAGGAAAAAAAGCGGTACAAAGTCATTTGGAAAAATTAGAGGATCTGGTAGAAGTGTTAGAACTTCCTCTATCTGGAACGAAAGACAATAAAGATATCTCAAACTATTTTCAACAAGGTCATACCGCTAAGGATTTGAAAACATTGTTTTTGAAAATGCTTCAAAAAAAGTATAAGCAAGGGCTTTCCTTATTACAGTCCTGCGAAATTCAATGGGATCAACCACCTATTAAGCAAAAGACCGTCATCGCTTTAAAAGAAGCAGCGATTGGATTGCAAAGTAGTCTTTTAGGCGTCACAGGAGGTGAAGGGACGGGAAAGAGTCATTATGTAGCTGCAATGATTGCAGGAAGTTTATATCAGGGCAATCACGCCATAGATTTATTAGGACTCAATGTAACCTATTGTGATAATCATGCGGTTTTATTTTTCGATACCGAACAATCCGCAGATCAATTGTACGACAACATTTCCATATTACTCAAACGAGCTCAGCTCGATGCCATGCCCTTAAATTTTAAAGCCTATTGTCTTACTCAAATTCCAAGAAAAGAGCGTATGAAAATTATTCGACAATGTATGGATACCTTGTATTATGAGTATTCAGGGATTCATCTGGTGGTCATTGATGGCATTGCTGATTTAATTAGTTCCGCCAATAATGAAAGCGAAAGTATTGAAATGATAGAGGAATTGTACGCATTGGCAGGACATTACCAAACCTGTATGGTATGTGTATTACATTTAACGCCAGGAGGATTAAAACTTCGAGGGCATTTAGGTTCGGAGTTGCAACGAAAAGCCTCTGCGGTGCTTTCGGTAGAACAAGACCGAACCAGCAATTGTTCTGTTGTGTTACCGAAGAAAATCCGTAAAGGCGATCCCAATCAATTGCCTAAGATATTGTTTCGATGGGACGCTAAAAGTGGAATGCATCGTTATTGTGGTACTCAAAAGAAAATTGAAAAGAAAGACAAGACCACAGAATTAGCGACCCTTGTATCGCCTCTGTTTAGAAAAAGAGCCGTATGGGAATATAGTGAACTGGTACAAGAAATTAAAGCCTTAACGGGCGTACAGGAACGGACAGCGAAAAACTATATCCTAAAACTCAAAGCCAAAGAATTATTGATTGCAGATAGTCAAAACCCACAGCAATTAAGCATTGGCAAACTCATGAAAAAAATACTTAATCAAAAATAAAACACTAAAACTTACTCGTTATGAATATCGACCGAATGGAATTTATCATGTGGATGGAACGACTGATGGATCGTCTCGACCTACTTGCAGAACGCTTTGAAAAAGCTGAAAAGAAACGAAGTACCATCGACGGAGAGGAATTACTCGACAATCAAGATTTAATGCTTACCTTCAAAATATCAGCTCGTTCTCTGCAGCGTTATCGCTCTGAGGGTAAACTACCTTATTACACGATTTCTGGGAAAATTTACTACAAATTATCAGATGTACATCAATTTATTAGAGAACATTTTAGTATCCCTGTTAAAGCCAAAAAAGGACAATCAAAGCCAAAATAACACGATCGTATTAGATTCTTATTTACAGCTTCTATTTTCGTTCTACAATTTAAAGTTTAATGAATTAAAACCATCAAAACTAATATACTATGGCTAACGAATCCACAGAAACAAATCCAAAAGAAAATACGCCTATTATTGATGAACAATGGACGGATTTATTGCTTGTGTATGACCAAGAGGAACAACAGATTCGTGCCGTAAAAGGATTGGATAAAGACGGTCAGTTAGAAACCCTTCCTCCAGATCCAGCACACCAGCAAGATTTTATGAGAGTGGATCCTCACGGAAATATACTCTCAAACTTCTTTAGTAATTTTTTAAGGCAAGTGAAAAATCCAAGTCATTTTTCTTTTTTCAAAATTCCCTTTCCTAAATTACTTGAAGTTCAACTTTTCCCCCAAGATTTACAGCCTTATAAAGTTCAACCACAAGAATATCAATCTCAAAATCAAAATACAATGGAACAAACCAATGAACCCCAAGAAGTAAAAGACACTCAGGAAGTACAAGAAACTACCCAAGCGGTCAATGAAACCCCATCGCAAGATACCACCGATGAGGCAACCCAAGAACAAAATTATCGCTATGAACTAGACGATATTGATTGGGATACAATGAACAGTGTAGGACTTTCAAAAGAATACCTAGAAAAACGAAACTTATTAGAACCACTACTAAAAGGGTATAAAACCGACCGATTGGTTCCAATTAGTATGAATTTAGGAAGTGCCGTTACCCGTTTCGACGCGCGTTTATCTTTACGGAAAGATAACGAAGGGAAAGTAAGTGTCTCCATTCACGGTATCCGCAAAGAACCTCAATTAGATTATCCCTTTTTTGGGCACGAATTTACCCAAGAAGACAAAGAAAATCTATTGAAGACAGGAAATATGGGACGCGTGGTAGAGCTTACCAATGTAAAAACGGGTGAAAAAATCCCATCAATCATCAGTATTGATGAATTGACAAATGAAATTGTTGCTTTGCGTCAAGAATACATCAAAATACCCGATGAAATCAAGGGTATTAAGCTTAACGAAGAACAAAAACAAAGGCTTAAGGAAGGAAAACCTATCTTTTTAGAAGGGATGACTTCAAACAAAGGAGAACCCTTTAATGCGAATGTGCAATTCAATGCAGAAAAGCGTTATGTAGAATTTTTGTTTGATGACAATCTTACACAAAAAATCAATACCCAACCTACTTTTGAAGAAGCACCCAAAGAGTTAAGAGGCCGACAACTTACCGAAGAACAATACAAGGATTTTTCGCAGGGAAAACCTGTATACTTAGAGGGCTTGGAAAGTAAGAGTACGGGAAAAGTTTACAATGGCTATTTCACCTATAATCAAGAAACAGGTAAAGTAAAATTCACTTTCCAAAATCCTAATAAGCAACAAAAAGAAGATAAAGTAACACGCCAGGCTAAAGAAATCAATAAAAAAGCCAAGGAGAATAAAAACACAACTACACAATCCACAACAAAAACTCAAAAAGAAGCAACAAACAAAGGAGTGAAAACCACTACGACAAAGACCACTAAGCGTACGGTAAAGCCTAAAACTCCTGCTAAAAAAACTTCAAGTGGACGTAAAATGTAGAGATTAATCGTAATCCATTTCATTCATTCAAAAAACAAAAATCCATGAAAGTAATCCTAGCGGAAAAACCCAGTGTAGGCAGAGAAATCGCTCACTTATTAGGGGCTAATAGTAAAAAAGACGGTTATCTAGAAGGTAATGGTTATGCCGTTACTTGGGCATTTGGCCATTTAGTACAATTGGCAATGCCTGAAGCCTATGGTTGTGTAGGGTTTCAAAAAGAACATCTACCCATACTACCAGAACCGTTTGAACTACAACCCCGCCAAGTGAGAGAAAATAAAGGATATGTAGCTGATGCAAGCGTATTAAAACAACTTAAAGTGATTGAAACTTTATTTGAACAATGCGATTCAATTGTAGTGGCTACTGATGCAGGAAGAGAAGGTGAATTGATTTTCCGCTACATTTATGATTACTTAAATTGTCAAAAACCTTTTGAGCGACTTTGGATTAGTTCACTCACAGAAAAAGCCATTCTTTCAGGCTTTAAAAACCTCCGTCCAGGAAAGCAATTTGCCCCTTTATATCACGCTGCCCAAATGCGTAGCCAAGCCGATTGGCTGGTAGGAATCAATGCTACCCAAGCCCTGAGTATCGCCGCTGGAAGCGGTGTATACTCCCTCGGGCGGGTACAAACTCCTACTTTGTCCATGCTTTGTGAACGATACCTCACGCATACCCAATTCGAGAAAAAACCGTATTGGCAATTGCAGTTAGTACATCAAAAAGGCCATCTCAAATTTAATAGCCTTTCCACTTTAAAAACGGAAAAAAAAGAAGAAGTAGAAGAATGGAAAAAAACTGTTGAACGCCATCCAAATGCAGAAGTACTCTCCGTAGAAAAGAAAACGGTAAAAGAACAACCGCCTTTACTTTATGATTTAACCGAACTCCAAAAAGAGGCGAATAAAAAATATAGTTTTTCGGCAGATGAAACCTTAAACATTGCTCAAAGTTTGTATGAAAAGAAATACATCACTTATCCTCGTACAGGAAGTAAATATATTTCAGAAGATGTATGGGCAGAAATTCCTTTGTTGATTAAACAATTAGAGCATTATGAGGACTATGCAAAATATGCACAACAACTCAGACGCTCCTCTCTTACCAAGCGTATCGTCAATGATGTAAAAGTAACCGACCATCACGGACTGCTAATTACTGACAAAATACCGACCGAACTTCCTAAGAAAGAAGCCCTCATTTATAAAATGATTGCCGGGCGCTTATTAGAAGCGGTATCGGAAGTTTGTATCAAGGAAACGCAGAAGATCACTGTAGAAGCAGGTCATAAAAATTACGAAATCAAAGGTTGTACGATACAATCTGCAGGTTGGAGGGCAGTCAATGGCTCTTTTTCAGAAATAGAAAAAGAAGAGGAAATTCCGCAAGAGCTTCCCGAACTACAAAAAGGAGATACCTTAAAAGTAATGGACAGTAACATTCTATCCAAAACCACCCGCCCACCAGCATTATATACGGAAGCCACTTTGCTATCGGCTATGGAATCGGCAGGAAAGGATTTGGAAGACGAAAATCAACGACAATTACTCAAAGGCACAGGTATTGGGACACCTGCTACTCGAGCGGCAACCATAGAAACTTTGCTGAAACGAAACTATATCAAACGCCAAAAGAAAAGCCTAGTTCCCACCGAAAAGGGGTTAAGAGTGTATGAATGGGTCAAAGACCGAAAAATCGCTGATGTAGCATTAACGGGTGAATGGGAAGCCTCTCTCAATGAAATTGAGGAAGGGCTACGCCCTCCAAAAGAATTCTTACAAGCGATGAAAGATTATACCCAAAAAATCACAGAAGATTTTTTAGGGATGGAAATCGAAGGGATTGCTTCACCAACATTGGTTTGTCCTGTTTGTAAAAAGCAAAGTGTCCGTTTATACGAGAAAGTTGCTAAATGTACGGAAGATGATTGTCAGTGGTTATTCTTTAGAAATGTTTGCGGAAAAAGGGTAAGTGATCAAGCGGTAATGGCATTGTTAGCAAATGGAAAAACAACGCTTTTAAAAGGATTAAAAAGCAAGGCAGGCAAAAGTTTTGATGCTTATTTGGCACTACAAGAAGATGGTTCTACGGCTTTTGAGTTTCCACCTCGCTCTAAAAATAAAAAAGGAAGACGTAAACGAAAGTAATCTAAAAAGTGGTTTAAGCAATGAATATTTAACGGCGATAAATGCTGTCAATAGATAATTATTTAAATCTTTTATTTGAAATGTTTGCGTTAATACTCAAAAAGTGGGTATATTTGCAAATAAATCAAATTAAGAAGAATGCTGATTACGAAGACAACGGTTAAGGACTGGGTAGAGGAGTTACCTAAAAAGGGGATTATGACTTTTAGTATTGAACAAGTACGAAATCAATTTACAAATTTAAAAGAGCAAAGCATTGCTAATGCCTTGTATCGGTTAAGTTGCAAAGGGAAAATTTTATCCGTTTGGAAAGGATTTTATGTGGTTATTCCTGTTGAATATGCTTTGAGCAAACAAGTGCCGCCCTATCTATATATAGATGAACTAATGAATTATCTGGAAAGGAATTATTATATCGGCTTATTAAGTGCTGCCAGCTTTTATGGGGCTGCACATCAACGCCCACAAACTTTTTCTGTACTTACTGAATTACCGCCTTTAAGAACAACCTTAAAGAATAATGTACAGATTGTTTTTCCAGTTAAGCGTTTCATCACCGAGGAATTATGGACATTACATAAAACGCAAAACGGTTATGTAAAAGTGTCCACTCCTGAAGTTACTGCCTTAGATCTACTTATCTATGAGAATGAAATAGGTGGTTTGAATAGAGCGACTGAAGTCATACAGGAACTTTGTGCTGAAATGGATTTAAAAAAAATGTCTAATACGCTAATATCACAATTTCCGATAGCAAGTATTCAGCGTTTAGGTTATATACTTTCTATTTTAGAAGAAAAAGAGTTGGAAGAAATAGTGTGGGAAAAAGCCCAAGAAATTGGACTAAAATTTTGGAAAACACCTCTAAAAACAGGTAAAGAAGTATCTGATACGGATGACTATCATCCAGTTTGGAAAATAATAATAAATGAACAAATATACATTGACGAATGATACCTAAAAATACAATTACTTATTGGCGCTCCATTGTTCCATGGCAGACACCCGAACAAGTAGAACAAGATTTAATTATCTGTAAAGCTCTGGTAGAAATTTATAAAGATGCTTTTCTATCGAAACATTTGGCTTTTCGGGGAGGAACTGCCTTGCATAAGTTATATTTATCCCCACAACCTCGCTATTCGGAAGATATTGACTTAGTTCAAATCAAAGCCGAACCTATTAAAGAAACTATCGACCGACTTCGACAAGTCCTGTCCTTTTTGGGAGAACCTTATGTTCGTCAAAAAAGAAACAACAATGTACTAATTTTTAAAGTAGCCTCAGAGATTCCTCCTGTGGTTCCCATTCGATTAAAAATAGAAATCAATTGTAAAGAACATTTTACAGCATTAGGATTTTCAAAAGTTCCTTTTGAAGTGGATAGTCCTTGGTATAAAGATAAGGCAAGTATTATTACTTATTCATTAGAAGAATTAATTGCCACTAAGCTAAGAGCTTTATATCAGAGACGAAAAGGTAGGGATTTATTTGACTTGTATAAATGTTTAACCAAAACTCATCTTGATATTGAAAAAATAATTCAAACCTACCATCAATATATGAATTTTTCAGAAGGACAAAGTCCTACTCAAAAACAATTTTTAAGAAATTTAGAATTGAAATTAGAGGATAGTGAATTTTTGGGGGACACAGCTTTACTGCTACACCCTAGCGAGAATTACGACCACCAAATAGCTTACGAAAAGGTACGAACTGAACTCATTGAAAAAATATAATTAATCATCAATAATAAATATAAATTATGGCAACACAAGAAAAAGAAATTTCGTATTACGATTTACGACTAAGAGAACTATTAAACACGAGTTTTCCCAATCTGGCAACAAATGAAGCCTTTATCAAAGAACGTAGCGATTTAGCAGCAGAGGCTTATGAAAGAGCCTTTGATGCGGGGCACTCTGTACTAGAATGCCGTGCTATTGCAAATGAAGCTCTTTTTGAAGGCTTGTATTATTCTCCTTTTGACACAGTATATCAAGTGGTTTGTAATGAGTTTGACCGAGAAATCCCTGCCGATGAAGCCCGTGCCTTTGCACTTAAAATGTTCCCCTATTGCATTGAAGTATTTGAGCATTACAATTTACATCAAGATTTTGAGGGCTCCCAAGCGTATGATGCTCTTTACACTGAACTAACAGGACAAATTCAAATATGGATTGAAGAAAATGGCGTTCAATAAGAAACTACATTTAGAACAAAACATTCAAGCCTTACAAGTTGCTTTTCAATTAGACCAAGAAAAGCGACTGGCCACAAACGAAGAAAAAGAAATCCTCCGAAAATATTCAGGTTTTGGAGGATTAAAGTTTATACTCAATCCAGCAAACGAAGAGGAAGATCGTCGTTTTTGGTCAAAGTCCGATGAGCCTTATTTTGAAGCCACTCAAAAGTTGTATGAGTTTATTCGTGTCAATGCTTCTGATTTTTCAGCTTATAAAAGGATGATCGATGGTCTTAAAATCTCAGTGCTTACTTCATTTTATACCCCACCAGAAGTCATACAAGCTCTTTCAACGGTACTTAATGAACAAAATTTTCAATACCAACAAGTATTAGCCCCCTCAGCAGGCTCAGGGAATTTTGTAGAACATTTTAAATCAAGTCAAAATGTATCTGTAACGGCTTTTGAAAAAGATTTACTAACGGGGAAAGTACTTAAACATTTATATCCTTCCGCCCAAATAAAAATTAAGGGATTTGAAAATATTGAGGAACGACAAAATAGTTTCTTTGATATAGTAAGCAGTAATATACCCTTTGGGGATATTGCTGTATTTGATTTGTCTTTTTCAAGAAGTAAAGACTTGGCAAAACAACAGGCGGCACAAAATATTCATAATTACTTTTTTTTAAAGGGAATGGACACCCTTAAAGAAGGCGGATTATTAGCCTATATTACCTCTCAGGGGGTGCTGAATAGTCCTAAAAACCGTCCTATCCGAGAGGCTATAATACGCCAAGCTCATTTAGTTTCAGCTATCCGATTGCCCAATAATTTATTTACGGATTACGCGGGAACTGAAGTGGGGAGTGATTTAATCATCTTACAAAAAGACACGCTAAAACAAAGCCTGTCTACCGAAGATTTACTTTTTTGCGATACGATAGAACATTCCGAAGCTTATACCACTAATGCCCTGTTTGAAAACAATCCTCAACGGATTATTCATACAAAATCACAATTGGGTACAGACTTATATGGAAAACCCTCAAGAATTTATGTACACGAAAATGGCGTGTCTGGAATAGCCCGTGACCTCGAAGAGAAATTAAACCTTGATTTTGGTAATTATAAACAACGAATGCCTTTATATCTTGCGGATTCTTTTTCAAATCAACCAACTACAATACTCAAAAAAAACGAAAAATCCCAAATTAATACCATTTCAACTTCTATAACGCCTGAACTATCAGCAACAAAAACAAAAGAGTCTATTGGTGCAAATACGAAAAAAACACATTCCACTCCCAAAAACAATCTTTCAACCGCCAGAATCGAAAATAATGTTGGGATACAATTAAGCCTATTTGATACACTTTTTGAAGAGCCTCCAACAGTACCTAAACCTTCAAAAAATATCAAGCGTTCTAGTAAGAAAAAACAAACAACAAATACCGCATATAAGGCTTTTCCAAAGGATCTTTTCTCTTTTTCTTACTCCGATGATACAAATTCAACGGGGGAAAGTGAAAGTGCAGATAATACTTCTATTAGCTTTGAACCTACACCATTTGAAGGCGATATTTTAAGCCATTATAGAGAAGATGCTTTAGTGATTCAAAATGAACAACCAGGATATTTAAGAAATGTAAGCAAAGAGGAGGGAACCGCCACTTTTGTCCCATTAGATGTAGGGGTTCTGCAGCGAAAAAAAGCCATAGATTATATGGCTCTTCGAGATAGTTATTTTGATTTATACAACAAAGAAGCCAAGGATAGAAAGCCCTATCCAGACGAAAGAACAAAACTCAACACTTTGTACAATGAATTTATAAGAAATTATGGCGCTTTGAATAGTAAAAATAACATAGGATTGATCCAAACAGATGGTGCTGGCAACGAAATCCCTTATTTAGAGCGAAAAGTCAATGGAGTTTACCGCAAAGCTGATATTTTTGAAAAACCTGTTAGCTTTTCTACTACCTCCGTAGAAAATATTACCCCCAAAGAAGCCCTGATCCATTCGTTAAATGTACATGGTAAAGTGAATTTGCCTTATATGAGTGAACTTGCTGGACAAAATACGGAAACCCTTAAGAAAGAACTCAAAGAAACACTCTATTACAATCCTATGGCCATGCAATATGAAACAGGAGAAACTTGGCTCGCTGGAAATATTGTAGAAAAAATAGAGGCTGTCGAAAAATATTTGGAAAGACTTCCCGAGCATCAAGAGGCGATAGCGGCTCTAGAAGCCCTAAAAAAGGTAAGCCCTGAACCCATTGCGTTTGAAGAGTTGGATTTCAACCTAGGAGAACGGTGGATTCCTATGGAAATCTACAGTCATTTCGCCTCTCATTTATTTGATACAGAGGTACAAGTGTCTTATTCCAAAACAATGGATAATTTCGATGTTCAGTGTGCTAGAAAAAACAGCCGTATCTACGACCAATATGCTGTAAAATCTGAAAGTAGAACTTATGATGGGATTGCATTACTCAAATATGCCCTCATCAATACTACGCCTAATATTACTAAAAAGATACAAGTTAATAATAAAGAAGTTAAAGTGGCGGATATGGAGGCTATTCAAATGGCTAATCATAAAATTGATGAAATTCGTTCCGCTTTTTCTAATTGGTTATTGGAACAAAGTCCCGCTTTTAAAGAACGCTTAGCAGATAAATACAATCGTAAGTTCAATTGTTTTGTTCGCCCCAATTATGATGGCTCTCATCAAGATTTCCCTGGTTTAGATCGTAAAGGATTAGGCATTGAGGATTTATATAGTAGTCAAAAAGATGCTATTTGGATGATTAAACTCAATGGTGGGGCTATTTGTGACCATGAAGTGGGCGCGGGAAAAACCTTGATTATGTGTTGTGCTGCACAAGAAATGAAACGCTTGGGATTGGCTCACAAACCCATGATTATCGGATTAAAAGCCAATGTTCACGAAATTGCTGAAACCTATAGAAAAGCCTATCCTTTTGCTAAAATATTATACCCAGGAAAGGATGACTTCAAACCCGATAAGCGTTTGCGTATTTTTGGTGATATTAAAAATAATGATTGGGATTGTGTGATTTTAACGCATGACCAATTTAAAATGATTCCTCAATCTTACGAAATACAAAAAGAAATTCTTCAGCAAGAATTAGACGATGTGGAAGAAAATCTATGGGCTTTGAAACAACAAGGAGAAGAAATTTCTAGAGGAATGCTCAAAGGCATTATCAAAAGAAAGGAAAATCTAGAGGTTAAGCTGAAAGCTTTAGAACATGATATTAATAATCGAACTGATGATATTGTCGATTTTCAAATGATGGGAATTGATCATTTGTTGGTTGATGAGAGCCATAAGTTTAAAAACCTGATGTTCAATACACGACATGATCGCGTAGCAGGGCTTGGAAATATGCAAGGTAGCCAAAAGGCAATGAATTTATTGTTTGCCATTCGCACCATTCAAAAAAGGTCTGGTAAAGACTTAGGAGCTACCTTTCTCTCGGGTACTACCATCTCTAACTCCTTAACGGAACTTTATTTACTATTCAAATACCTACGTCCCAAAGCACTAGAGAAACAAGGTATTACTTGTTTTGATGCTTGGGCAGCCATCTATGCTCGTAAAACTACTGATTACGAATTTTCAGTGGCGAATAATATTGTACAAAAAGAAAGATTCCGCTATTTTATCAAAGTGCCTGAATTAGCACAATTCTATTCAGAAATCACAGACTATCGAACCGCCAAGGATATCGGTATCGACCGTCCTGAAAAAAATGAGATTTTATATAATATTCCACCTACCCCCGAGCAAGAAGTTTTTATTGAAAAATTAATGAAATTTGCTCAAAATGGAGATGCTTCATTACTAGGAAGAGAACCCCTGTCTCAACGAGAGGAAAAAGCTAAAATGCTAATTGCAACAGATTATGCACGAAAGATGTCATTAGACATGCGATTGGTTGATAGTAAATATGATGACCACCCTGATAATAAAGCCTCTCATTGTGCTAAGAAAATCTATGAATATTACGAAAAATACAAGGCTCAAAAGGGAACGCAGTTTGTGTTTTCAGATTTAGGAACTTACAAACCTAATGAATGGAATCCTTACTCTGAAATTAAACGAAAATTGGTAGAAGATTACGGCATTCCGCCACAAGAGATTCGTTTTATCCAAGAAGCTAAAAACGATAAATCTCGAAAAAAACTCATCGCCGATACCAATGAGGGGAAAATCCGTGTGCTATTTGGTTCTACCGATATGCTCGGTACAGGCGTGAATGCACAAAAGAGAGCCGTTGCCATTCATCATCTGGATACGCCCTGGAGACCTAGTGATTTACAACAACGAGATGGTAGAGCCATACGAAAAGGGAATGAAGTGGCTAAATATTTTGCGGATAACAAAGTGGATGTAATTATCTATGCTGTGGAAAAATCTCTGGATTCTTATAAATTCAATCTACTTTTCAATAAACAACTCTTTATCGACCAACTTAAATCCAATAAACTAGGGAAACGAACCATTGATGAAGGGAAACAGTCTGGAATGAATTTTTCAGAATATGTAGCAATTCTTTCTGGAAATACCGATTTATTGGATAAAGCTAAAGTGGAAAAGAAAATAACCGCTTTGGAAAGTGAACGACAAGCTTTTCTACGAAATAAATCTTCTTCTCGATTTAAACTAGAAATGCTTGCAGAAGATAAAGAGGCTCTTGAAAATCGATTGATGCGTTTACATGCCGATTGGGATAATCTCAATGCAAGGGCTCATAAATTACCTAATGGGGATTTTGTGAATGCCTTACAACTAGAGGAGCTCCCACAAGAATCTAGCATAGAACAATTGGGGGAAAGATTGAATATTTACGCTAAAAAGGCTCGAACTGGCGGAGATTATCAAGAAATTGGAAACCTATATGGTTTTCAGGTTTTGGTCAAAACTGAAATCACAACAAAAGAAGGGGTGGACATCCGCCAAAATCGTTTCTTTGTAAAAGGAGAAGGCGGTATACGCTATACACATAATAATGGAAAAATAGCACAAGATCCCAACTTAGCCTCTATGAGCTTTATCAAAGCCTTGGAAAAAATACCTAATCTCATTCAAAAAAGTGAAAAGGAACTCAAAGAAATCAATGAGGATTTACCTATCTTACAACAAGTGGTGAATGGTAAATGGAATAAAGAAAGGGAACTCGCAGAACTTAAAAATGAACTAGCTTCCATTGAAAGGAAAATTCATTTGTCGATAAATGAAAATAATACAAAGGTAGATTCTCTAGATGATGAGCAAGTGGTATCAAAGGTTGATGATAAAGCTATTCAACCGCCCCAAAGTAAAATAAATATCTCGAGCAAAAAGTTTAAAATGTAAGAGAATAACTTTATTAGTTTGTTCACTTTTTGGGACGGTGTCGGAAACTGCCAAATTTAATTAAAAATTAAAATTATAGCCAAAAGTACATGTTATTTCATTTAAATTCGGATTAATCTCTTTTTGATCAGTTTTTCTAAGCATTTGTATATAATTAAGATTAAAATTATGTTTCTTCCAAGGAGCGTAGCTAGCCCCTAAAGAAAAATTTAAAACCTTAGCATTTGTTTTCTTGTTTTTCGATTGATTGTAAGACAATCCCATGTTGGTTCTAAGTTTATCTTCTTTTAGAAAAGATTTATTTATTGTAACCCCAGGCCCCCATATTATTGTTGTTTGTGACATAGTATAAGTGTGTGTGAAATTTAAAGCTCCTGCCATATTTAATTTTTTGTTAGGAAAGCCTAAACTGTAATTAATATTTGCATTATGAAATCTTGACAATCCGCCTTTTCTCACAACATTATTTTCTTTATTGACCATATCATTTAGCGAATAATTAATATTTATGTTTTGAGTCTTTTCTTTTGTACTGGAAATTATATAATTAATATTTATGTTTGTGTTTTGGGCTATTTGTTTATATTCAATAGAATCTTTAGGCTGTTGTAATAGTAACGGATTTTTATTAATTATATTGAACTGATTTAATTGATGATTTGTGAACATCGTAAAGTTTGAATAACTCGCAGTAACTGAAAGTTTATCTGAAGCTCGAACATTAAGATTAGCGGCTCCTACCCAACGGTTCGTTTGTTTAATCTTTTTATTGTCCAAATTGTCTCGTTGGCGCCCTAAACTAGTAGCTAGAGAAATTTTATCTTTAAACATTAGAAAGGAAGCATTAAGCGTTATGTTTTCAAGATCATTGTTGAAATAATACGCCCCCAATGTTTTATATCCCGGATCTATTTTCTCATACTTAATCCCAATAGTTCCTTTTTTTAGATTTAAATTAACGCCCCCATTATAAGCAGAATAAGATTCTAGACTAGTATTTGCTGGCAAAAACAAAGAAGCTGTTCCTTTCTTATCTCCGCCTTTGTTATTATTCCTTAAATCATTAATTAAAGCACTATTTGCATATTCCCCATACAACTCTAAATTTTTTTGCATTTTTATTTTTCCAGTAAATGACAATACAAGGTTTTCTTGAGGAAAGACTCCTTTAGTGTCAGGTTGAAGCTGTAAAGATTTAACTTCATCTTTCGCATAAAAACCTATAACTCCTAGTTTATATTTTTCTTTTTCCCATTTAACATTGGCCCCATAGCCCATTCTTTTATAAGCAGGAATCGTATTAGAATTTTCATCGTCTTCAACGGCTTTGTTCAATCTACCTGCCATCACAGCTACTTTTAAAGGGATATTGGGAGTAAGTTCAAGTCCCCCGCCCGTAAATAAAAGCCCATTGTATGTATAGGGAGAAAAACTCATGGAAGCATCGCCAATATAAGCCTTTACCCATTTATACCTAGGGGCTATACTTAATCTGTTAAATTTAAAGGGAACTTCGTATCCCAATTGCCCTCCTTGATTTGTAAAACTATATGAAATAGGCATAGACCAGTTATATACTCCCAAATTTAAGTTCCCATTCAAAAAATAAGTAAAAGGAGCTCGCTCACTATAAACATTTGATTTGTAAAAAACTGAGTTTGCAGAAATCCCTCCACTAAGCTTGAATGGATTTTTCTCTAAGGTTTCTTTGACCCTTTTTCCTAAACCTTCTAAATTAACTTCTTGTGCATTACATATCGCTATTCCTAATATCATTGAAAATGAAATCAAAAAATACTTAATTAATTTTTTCCTCATAATTATTGGGCGTGTTTTTGAACATTAATATCTACTAAGATATATGAATCTCTTCCTGATGAAATATAATCTTTGACTAGTATTGCTCCTTTTCTTCCATCGTTTGTTTGAAATAAAACTACTCGTGGTTTCTTTGTACTGTCAAAAGGCGTTTTTCCTGTATTTGTTTCTGTAATATTTATACTACTAAAGCCTTTTCCTGTTTTAATCGATTCAAATAATGTTGGGCTTAATTGTATTTTCACCAACTCTTGTGAATTAATTATTTTTGTGTGAATGGCATTAGGTATCTTATTAAACGACGTGGTTTGTACTTCATCTGGTGATAGAAATTGATTATAAGTAAAAGAGGTGTTTAAGCCAAAAAAGCCAAAATCTATTTTATCCGTAGATATTTCTGATACTTCATTCTCTTTGATTACTTTTCCTAAATTGGAGGAAAAGAAACAACCAATGGTATTATGGGCTGTATTGATACCTAATTTAATATTACTAAATGAAAGTAAATTGACATCAGGGTGTATGGTGATTTGTTTTCTTATCTCTTTAGTCACTTTATCATTTATTGCTTGCAAGATAATTGTGTAATTGCCTGCATTGGCAAAATGAATGTCTGGGTTCTCTTTTTCAGATATTGATGGTGATGCTCCTTCAACTATCCATTTATAGGAAAAAGCATGTGTTGATTTGTTTTTTAAATGTAATATTACAGGTGCCTGATAATCATTGTCGATATAATCCACAGACCAATCAAAATCAGCTGTCATTTCAGGTTTTACAATAATGCTTTTTTGCATAGTATAGCTTTCTCTTCCATTGGTGATGGTTAATTTAATACTGTGCTCTCCTGCTTTGTTAAAAACGACTTTTGGATTTTGTTGATTAGACCGTGCTGGGAGTCCTTCTTCAAACTCCCAATGATAATTAGTCGCTCCTAATGATTTATTTTGCATCTGTAAAGTCATTGGAGAAATATCACTACCTTGCATCATCCAATCAAAATCAACTTTCATAGCGGCATCTATTTTGATTTCTAGCTCTTTTCTGTCTTCATTACCATCTTTATTGGATGCTTTTAATATAATTTTGTAAATCCCTGCTTTTGTATAAATTACAGGCTTAGGGGTTACTTGGCTGGAATGAGACGTTACAGCTCCTTCGAACGTCCATTGATAGGTATCCGCTCCCTTTGATTTATTTTTTATTTCGATTCTCACAGGTACTGAATAATCTTCGTTGACAACTTTTATATCAAAGTCTGCTGTTACTGGAATACTATCCTCTCTAGCACAAGAACTGATAACTATAAATGTCATCAATGTAATGAGTGTTGATATCCAATTATTTCGATTTATTATCTTTTCCATATCTTTATTTAATTATCATTTTCTTCACCATTGATTCATTACCTGTTTCTAAAATAACAAAATATACCCCCGCAGACAGAGTTACATGGTAGGGCACTAAAAAATAGGTTGATTTTGGCTTGGTAATTACAGGATATGCTTGTTGAGTGAGCATATTTATAATTCGCAGATTAATGGTATTTTCTTTCTCTAATTTTACAATTACTTTAAAGTTTCCATCATTAGGATTTGGGGCTACATTAAATTCTGTGATATTAGAAATTTTATCTGAAGATAAATCTACTCCAGACAAGTTTTCTTCTACGACAACCTCTTTGTAGAAAGTTTTTTTACATTGCCCTTGCATTCCTTTTAACCCTATTCTATACGAACCTGTATTTGAAAACTTAAGCTCTAAATATTCTTCATTCTTTTCTATTACACTTACAGCAGAATTATTTGGAATAAGCCACTCAACAGTTTCTGGCATCTTGGGTGATGTATTTACTAATACAACGGTGGATTCGGTATAAGCATGAGTCGTAAGCATAAATTTAGGCTCTAGTATCTCATTAGATTTTTTTATAACAACACGATCTGTCCCTATACATCCCTTGGAATCCGTAACCGTAACAGTGTAAACTCCTGCATCGGATAATTCTATTGTTGGTAATTTGCTTATTATCTCTCCTTTTTCATTTTTCCATAAATAACTTGCTCCTTTATCATCTATCGTTACGTCGTATCTTTGAGTGTCTCCTGCACATAACGTTACATCTTCCCCAATATGGACTCTTAATGGTTCTGGATTTGTTAATTTATATTCTTTTATTTCTTGACACCCCTTGGCATCTGTAACTGTTAGTACATAGTTTCCTGCAGCTAAATTTGAGTTTTCTTCTGTCGTTACACCATTAGACCAACTGATTTTATAGGGTTTTGTCCCTCCTGAAATTTTTATTTTAATAGATCCATTAGAAGCATTATGACATATTGGATTACGAACTTCTTCGTCCGTAATCACAATTTTATCTGGCTGTGTGACTTCTGCTGCTCCCTTTATCTTACAGTTTTTAGCGTCTGTTACAAGTACAAAATAATTTCCAGCTCTAAGCCCTGTAACCTCGGAAGTGGTATCCATTGTATTCCATTCATAAGAATAAGCCCCTGTTCCGCCCGTTGCTTTTACCGAAACTCTGCCGCTACTTTCATTATTACATGAAATGGAATTGGCTGACATTGATAGTTCAAACTTAGGTGGATAAGTCGTTACTATTTTTTCCTCGACTTTGTTCTTGTTCTCATCTATTACTAATATTTTATAGGTGCCTGCTTTAATGTTTTTTAAAACAGGTGCTGTAGCTCCAGAAATATCTATGAAAATACCATTATCCAATTTCTGCCATTGATAGCTATAGGTTCCTACCCCTCCTGTTACTTTCGCTTCTATCTTTCCGTCTTCTGCATTGTCAGGAATTCCATTCTGATTTAAATCTAACTTAAAAGCATATTCATTGGAAATATTACAAGAAATGTCTTGTAATATTTCTATTTCTGCCTTCAATGGATCGGGTTGAGTTACTTCAAATTCTTTTGATACAATTCCACAATTTCCTAGCTTAGCCGTCGCGGCATTATAATTTTTATCTTTTACAGTGAGATAATATTTGCCGGCGGTGAGATTACTGATTTTTATGGTATAAGAATCATTTGATACTCTGGCTGTTAGTCCAGTTGTGATGAGCGTCCCCGTAGGGCTATCTTTTCTCCATTCATAATGATAACTTCCGTCTGATTTTGGTGTTCCTCCTTGTACCATGACAGAGATATAGCCATTGCTTAATCCATACCCCGTAGGCTGTACAATTTCTATTTCTTTATCAATTAAACTAATCGGAGCGTTTGGCTGACTGATCGTAATTTCAATTTCTTTTTCTATACTCGAATCATTGGGCTCCCTGGCTACACACTCATGTGTATCTCGTACTTTTATTTTGTAAATTCCTTTTGACAAAGCGTTTATAGAAGTTTTATTAGCATTATTAAAATCGGTCCAGTCTAAATAATTTTTTCCGTCTTTTGTTATTAAATACTGATATTTTCCTGTGCCTCCTTTTGCCTCTATATTAATTACACCATCGTTTCCTTCAAAACAATAGACATCTGTTTTAGATGACAGTTGAAAGCTTACCGGTGTTGCTTTTTCAATTTCAAAATCAATGCTGTGCTTTTCTCCGTCTGTATAAGTGGAATTTCCATTATAAGTACCATTTACATTTAATCTGTATTCTCCGGGGGGTAAATTCTCAAGTGTATAGGCTGTATCTGAATGTAAATAAGAGGTAATGTCTTTATTAACAACCACAGTTCCTGTTGATTTGTTCTCCAAACTTAAAGATAAGGTCTCTCCTTTGTCAAGTTTTCTATCAAAATGGAGTGTTAATTCCCCGTCTCTTGTATTAAAACATTTGGTTTTATTAGAAATGTGTGAAGTGATATGTGGTGCAGAAGTTAAAAGATCAAACCATATATAATTACTCGGTTTATTACAAGTTTTAATCCTAAAATATATTCTTTTTCCTATAGAGTTTATATGTAAGAAACTTGATGGTGTAAAAACAATTTTTTCAGAAAAATTTAAATTTGAAGGCATACTATTCCAATTACTATCGGAAAGTGTTTCACCTAATTTAGAATCAACGACTTGATATTCCCAATTATAATTCTCCGAGCTAAAACCTTTAGAATCAGAAGTTACCGATATTTCTTTTGTGTCGCTATACCCTATTGAACTATATCTAGGATCCACAGAACTAATATTGATTATAGGATTTATCTTTATTTCAAAATTTATATCAAACCACACTCGACATCCATGCTTACTACCATAAGCACTTTTACTAAATGGCATTGAAGTTTGACAATTTGCATTTATATCTATTTGTTCGTTAATCTTAGCTCTTCCTCCGTTACATCCTATAGCGGTTTCAGCATGGTGAAAAGAATATATTCGAATATTCGAAACCTTCGAGTCAACGATTACTCTAGGGGTAGTAGTATCTAAAAAATAATGGTTACTATAGCTCTGCTTTATTCTGTATTTTTTACCGTTCATCGTAGATACCTCTATCCAAAATTCATTAATTCCACATCCTCTGTTTTTATATGAGTCATATCTAAGTTTTGCAAAATAATTGTTTAAAGAAACTTCGTATTTCTGCCCAAAGACATAATTTCCCAATATGGCAAATAGTATAACTAGTAAAATCTTTTTCATTCTAATATGCTTTAATATTCAACGGTTATTTTTTCGGTTTTTGCTACTTGATTATTTTTTAGCATAGGTTTTAGTAAATAAGTATATGTATTCCCTGTTTGAACCGAGGGGTCTTCTAAAAAGTTTTGACCTCCTTCAAGCGCTCCCCATAAAGTTGGAGTTTCTTCTCCTTTTTTTCGGTAGACTACAATTTCTACTATATTATTACTATTTACTTTCCACATTAGTTCTATTTGTCTTTTTTCTCTGTTTTGTGTACCCGTGAGGCTTCCCAATACAGATTCTGGCTTAAAATGATTGCTTTCCAAAGTTATCTGCTGTGATTTGTCTGATTTTAAGTTGCTTTTATCAATGGTTTGCAAATAATACACATATTTCTTATTGGTTTCCACCTCCTTATCTGTATAGCTGTAATTTGGCTCTTTTTTCTTTGTCTCATAGATCATTTTCCAATTCGTGTCCGGTTGCCATTTTTCTTTACGATAAAGCCTATACAAAGCGGCGTCTTCACTATAACTTTTCAACCAATTGAGTGTAATGGAGCCATTCTCTTCTAATTTATAACCCGTAAAAACAGGGGCTTGTGGTTTTACTTTATCTGGCTTTTCTAATTCTAAAATAACCGAAGGTTTAGATTGATTTTTCCTTCTATCTGTTGCCGTTATGTAATAATAAACTTTACTGTTTAAACTTTCTAATGCTATCGTATTCCTGATAGGTGTTTTGTGTAATTGCCTGTGGGGTAATACGCACCAATTCTTCTCCTTTTTGTATCCCTCTGAATAGGTGATATCCTTCCAAATCCTTTTCTGTATTAGCTTTCCAGCTTAAATGCACCACACCTAAGGAATCTATTTCTCCTTTAAAGTCTGTGGGAGTATTGGGTGGGGTAATGTCATTAGGCTGAACCAATATTGCAAAAGAGGCTCTGTGTTCTTTTGATTTACCTATAGCTTCTATTCTAAAATAATTAGAGGGGGAAAGGCTTTTGGTTACTAGTTTTCTTTTGCTGACTGGTATTCCTTTTATTACTGCTCGGTAACTATCTGGCAAATCTGTTTCTGAATGCAAAAGCTGAAAGCCTGTAATTTCATTTTCTGATTCTTTAGGAAATTCCCATGTGATGGTAATATTTTCATTCTCTCCAATATTGTAATTTGTAATAACGGGGCTCTTTTCCAATCTATTTATTCCTTCTCCCGAAACGATATTGGAGTAAGGCCCGTATTCTCCAAAAATGGTTTTACCGCGTATTCTGTAAGCAACTTGCTTATTATTCTGTGCTAGAGAATCTACATAAAACATTCCACGAGCTTCCTTCCTTTCTGTATTATTCATATTCATGACGGGGAGATTGCTCAATGGGGAAAAGTTTTTCCCATCTTGGGCTTTTTCTATATAATAAGCGGTATAGAGGTCTCTTAATTGCTGATAATCCCAAGATAAACTCACGGTTTTATCTTTAAAAACCGCTATAAAATCTATGGGCTGGGGGAGCTTTTCTTCTTGAGGTAAAAGCTCTGCCATACCACTACCTTTTCCTATTTGTAAAGCTTGGGCATTGTTCCTTGGGGTGAGTTCCACGGTATAGACATAGCGTGTATTAGGCGCTACCGCTGTATCTACATAGCCCCAACCTGCGAGTTTTGCTACCTCAAAATCTAAATCGGCTGCCATGAGGGCATAAGCAAAGCGTTGTTCTATTTCCTGAGATTTATTGATAATCCCTTGTAAATCATTTGAATTGCCCACTTCTACTTCAAAACTTTCTCCAAACAAAGATTGGGCAACAATGGCTGCATTGTTATTGGTTTCTATTATTGCTTTCCATTTTTCTTCTGAAGCGGGCTGAAAAATACCTAAATTTTTCTCCTCAGGATTTTCCAATAGTTTGCCATCTCTCATGAGCGTATATCTTTTGAGTACAAAGCCTATTTTGTTGGCTTTTTGCCATGCAATGGGCTCATCTACTGCCCATCGCAATAACACGCGATCTTGCTTACTCTCTACCTTTAGGCGAATTTGAGGCTCTCTCTGCTCTTCTTTGTTTTGAGAGAATACTATACCGCTTATCAGTACCGCTATAGCTAGTATATATTTTTTTATCATTTTTCTATTTTATCATTTTTTCTTTAAAATCCGGTGGGGCTTTCTGCCCATCAAATATCCATTTAATTTGGTCTAGGCTGGTTAGATTTCTCTTTCGTAGATATGCAATACCTCTTGGCTGTCTAATATATAAATTTTGTCTTCTGTAACTACTGGGGCGTCTATTTGTACGCCATCTTTTAAATTAAGCGGGAACTCTACTATCAACTCTTTACTTTCTACATCAATTACTCCTAACTTACAGCCGTGTGCCAAATTTGAACAATAAATTTTACCATCTCTATAGGTGGAAAGCCAAACGATATAATCATTCTTTTGATTGGTAGTGAGTGTTTTTTCTTCTAATTGTCCTGTCTTTATATCTAATATTTGTAGGTAATCTCTATTATCTTTATGTGAGGATACAAAATTGTATATTTTGTCTTTATTTTTTGCCCCTAATGTATGCGTGCCTACTCGTTCCCAAAGTTTTTTTCCTGTGTTGATATCCAATCCCACAGCCGAAATATTAAAATCATTATCTCTGTGTGATAGTACCAACACTCCTTCATATTCATACAACTGCCCTTCTATCTTCCTGCCCTCTGGACAAGTGTAGGTCCAGAGGGGAATGTTAAATTCTCCTAATTGAAAATAATCTAAAGCATTACGTTTTGTATAAGATAAACCTTTAGTCACAACCACACAATTGTTGCTATATATACAAATATTTTTATCAGATATGTATTTGTCTATAGCTTTATTTTGCTTATAATTATATATATAAAATTCATCTGTTATTGCTTTAAAAATAAGCATTAGGCTTTTATCTGTCTGAGATTGTATTAAATAATTAGCTTTTTCATCAACTTCTATAAATAAATCTTTTTCTTCATCATATATTTCTAATACGTCATTTTTATCTCTATATATTATCTCTAAACTTTTTGACACATTAAATTCATTGGATATCTGACAAATTTCTTTACTAGATTTATCTCCTCCTATAATAAAAACTTTTTTATCTAAAGATAAAATTTTATCAACACCCTTAATTTGTTCTATTTTTCTTATCATATTTTTCAATCTGTTACCTTAAAAATTTCTTCAAATCGTGTTTTTATTTCTTTTTTCAATAATTCAGTATTTGGTTTCCTAACGTCTGGTAAAAACTTCTCGGCTATTTTCTTATCGTTAATATCCAAATCCTCTATTGCTTTTATCATTTTTTCTTTAAAATCCGCTGGGGCTTTCTGCCCATCAAATATCCATTTAATTTGGTCTAGGCTATTGACATCTCTACGGCTAAGGTCTTTTATAAATTGCTCTGCAAACTTACCAGGAGGTACATCTATCACAGATTTGAGTTCGTAATAAATTTTAAAATTATCTTGTGTTATATCCACCACATCGGCAATCCGTATCATTCCATTTTCGGCATCGCCCCACTTTTCTGTAATTTCAAATACAATCTTTCTACCGTTGAAGTGGGTGGCATTCTTGTTGATATAGCGTAGCGTCCATTCCGCTCCTTGAGACCAGCTGCCTCCTTTGCCTAAATCGGATACTAATTTAGATAATCCCTCTACTTGGTTGGGGTTTACATGAGTAGCAAACTCGTCTAATTGTTTTATCACATCTTCAAACGAAGTGCCTCTAAATCCTTTTATTTTTGCTAATGCTTCATCGGTAATACCTAATTTATTGATATTAGGGTTAAGCCTTGCTTTTGTCAAGATATCTATCGCATTAGTATTTTGCATTAGTCCTGTTCGGTTAGCTTTTTTTAGCAACTTCCAGCTTTGGATATTTTCTGAGGTTGGGGTGGCTTTAAAAGTTTTATTGAAAAGATCTTTGTCTGTTTTGCTCCAATTAAGTTTCGAGGCTAAATCATCTATTTTTTTAGAAAACTTTTCAAGTTTTTGGTCTAAATTCACTTTTATGAAATCTTTATCTACATGTTCTATAAAGTCATTAGCTTTAATTTTAGTTGCAACGGCAGGGTCTAAAGGATTGACAGAAGCAATATGAAAATCCGTGGGGCTAAGATCTTTTATTTTCTTATAAACTAATTCAAATCCATCTACATTGTTAGTTTTCTTTGCTACAATGCCTAACATTTCATCTATCTTGGATACTCCTTTCTTGCCTCCTTTGATATAAGACGAACCAACCATAGCAATAGATACAGCATAAATGGCTGCCGTTTTTGAATCTCCTCTATACCAACCTGCATATAGAGCTCCGACAGGGTCTGTAAATAAAATACTTAATATTAATATGTGAAAAATTAGTCTCTGCATTTTAGACTTAACATATTAAATTCTTTTTATACTGATATATTCTAAAAGTAGTCAAGACAATAAAATTAATCGGAAAAAAAATATATAAAGGAATAAGACCTACACTTAGAGGGAAAAAAATACTGAGGAAAAAAATGAGAACACAAGTATATAGTATTAAAAAAATCAAATCGTTCAATAAATAAATATTTTTGTTTTTTTTAGCAAAAAAACAAAAAATTATTGGGTTTATGATGTAGAAAACAAAAAGAAGTACAAGAATCATAATATAAAAAATTCCAATCCTCGTTCCAGCTAAATAAAAAGGAGTAAAATCATTTATAGTCAAGATACTATATTTAAAAAAATCACTTGTAGAAAATCCTGAATAGGCTGTCCAATTTCCTGCTCTATGTTCCCAAAATATTTTTTCATCCCAATAATCTTCAAATATTTTTAAATTAATAAGGCAAAAATACAAGAGTGTGTATGCGAGTAAAAAAAACTTAAAATTATTCTTTATGGCTTTATTTATAGATAACTTCATTTTTGTTGATTTGATAAACATATTTTTTGGGATATTTTAAAATATCAATTTCTTTTTATATTGGCGTATTCTAAAACATAGTAGAATACAAAAAAATAAAGGCAACAATATGTATATTGGAATAACACCTATCATAGGCTTGTCTGATAGCCCTATAAAAGCACACCATAAATATATTGAAAAATTAATACTATCAATAATTATAAACATTTTCTTTTGATTCTTTTTTTTGAATAGCATTGTTATAGTAGGGAATACAATATAACAAAAAAATAATACAATCAATAATAATAGTAATAATAAAACATCTTCTTGCCTATATGTGTAGGGAAAAAAAATGTCTTTGATATTTTTTGGTCCATATTCTTTATAATCAGAAAAATTAAATGAAGTTTGATTTATCCAATGCCCTCCTACGCCTGTTCTCATTTCCATCCAATACAATTTTTCTTCCCAACAATATTCAAAAAGACTCACATTTATATGTAATAGGTGTAATAAGAACCAAATCAAAAGAGAAAAAAAGAAATTATTTTTTATAACTTTATTTATAGATAACTTCATTCTCGTTAATTTTTATTGTTTTGATAAACATATTTTTTCCTTTGATACTTCTTATTCCTTTAATACAAAAGTCTTTTCCTATTTTTGTTTTTTTTCTGAATGAATTAAAAACACTATTACTAATATTCAATCGATCATCAAAGGGATCAATATTTTTATAAGCACCGACCTTTTCATAATACTTAAAAATTGATTTATTCCAAACCCCTAATGGTTGGCTAAGAATAATACTCCACTTTTTATCATCAACAAAATCAAAATTATCATCAACTTTCTCCCAAATATTTGTTATAGAAATTTCCTGTTTTCCTCTATTATAATTTCCTTCTAATAGATATTTAATAGAAAAAGTTCCAAACGAAGCAACATAAGGAGTATTAATGTCATCAAACACTCCTATCTGTATATTATATCTTGAAAAATTTAAGTAATCTTCGTTTAATTCATTAGATAGTTTAATATTTGTATCAATATCTATTTGAGATAGATGTTTTTTCAAATCGTTTAAAGCATATAAACGAAAGGTATTTTCCTTTTCTTCTTTTTTTATTTCTACATTTTTATACTTTTCTATAAAAGTATAAAATTTATTTTTCATTTCTTTTAATTCTTTCCAATTATCTAAAAATTTATACAGATCCTTATCCATATTGATATCCCCTTCTTCCATAAACCAATTATACATAAAGATACTGCCATATTCCCATTTTTTACTCCACATTATTAAAGGTAAATCCAGTAATAATTTTTCTTTGACTGATAGTCCCTTATATATATTTTTCTTTATTAGATTTCCTTTTATCTTTTCCAAATCATTATAAATCAAATTATAGTTATATGTTTTTTTATTTATTATTCTAATAGTATTTTGTGGCATATATTTGAACATATCCTTTGTTATAAAATCATATAAAACATCTCTATCCTCTTTTGATAGACAATTTATTTCCCCAACATTTCCTATTTTTATTTGGTACATTAATTTATTATAAAAATTGGAATATTTTTCACTTTTTGACAAAGATAAATTTGCAACAAGTCCTTCTTTTTTATAATAAATAAGTACTAAATCTTTAACTTTATAATCAAAAAAATCAACTCCTTTTTTTATTCCCCCAGTACGACTATATCTAGATATATTGAAATGAATATTATACTTGTAATATAAACGAAGTTTTCTGAGATGCTCTCTAACATCTAAATTAACTAACTCCCCCTCATCCTGTCCTTGGAACAAATAAAGTTTAAACTTAGGGTCGTTTACTTGTTTCCAGTCTGGGTATATGAAATTTGTGTTGGTATTGGTGTTAGTATTGGTATTGGTGTTGCTGGTATTGTAGTCCATCAGGTTTTTAACCTCCCCTTGGGCTACATTCTTAAACTCCTTAAATGGGTGTTCTAATCGCAAGGCTCCGTGTCCTAGCTCGTGTGCTATGGTTCTTGCCTGTTGGTCATACACAAATCCAAACTGTCCGCCCAATCGCATATAGCCGTCTTGTCCATTGGAAGAGGGTTTATCCGTTACAAATATGTAGTAAGACAAATCTACTCCTCGCTCTTGTTTGTAGGCTTCAATTACCTTATTTTGTGCAGGACTGTAGCTAGACAAATCCCCAAAGGCATCTTCCGAAGGTAATTTTCCATTTACTAAATAAGGCGTAATGTCAAAGGCTTCTTTAACGCTAATATCTACATCTATAGCTATTTCCTTATAGATATCTTTTACTTTCTGTATTTGGTTTCTAGATATACTTACCCCTAGCGTTGGAACGAGGTTTAGCTTAATTGTCTTAGGTGAGATATGAACTAAATTAAACGCTCCAGCTACTTGGTATTTATCTCCTTGCTTAATGATTGCTTGTACTTGTTCTGTAGCATAGCTGTATAATCCTTTTAAAGTCAATCTATAATCATTTCCTACTTTTTTGGCATCTATCGGTACACCTTTAGAAGTTTTGAATATTAAACTATCCGCAGATATACTATTATCTGTAATCTCCACGCTTGCAATAAAGGGTTCCGTCTTTTTGTTTTCTACAGCTTTGAATGGAATCAGTTTACCATTGAGTTCTTTGTAGTCGCTAGTTAATGCTTTTTCAGGTTGATCAAAAGCGTATTTGGAATCACTACTGTTTTTAAAAGTTACTCTAATGCCTTCAGCTGTGATAGCCGTAGCCTTACCTTCTGCATTTACTCCTGCGGTATTTTGTGGAGTAGAAGCTCCTCCTTTGGCTTGTCTTCCTACATTCGTTATGTTCCCCTCTTCATCGACAGCCCAAACATTGCCTTTGGCATCGGTAAGGGTATAATCTTTGCCTCCTGGCAACACCTCTTGGCTATCTTCTTCTGAACCACTGTCGCTTTCATTACCTGCGCCTGCATCGCCTATGATGATGATTCTTTTGGTTTTCTCATCATATTTTATTTCTTTGATGGTGTAGTTTAATGTAATGTCTTTTACTCCTTTGTCTCCAAAGAGTTCTCCTATGCCTTCTGATACAAATGATACGGCACTTTCATTCACATCATAAGTAGTCTCCACCACACCGCTTATCAGTTGTTTATCGGTATTTAGTTTAATATTATTAAAGACTACTTTTATTTTGGTATCTCCTAAATAGGGCACTTGTATATAGCCTTCTCCGCTGTAAATGCCATTGCTACCCTGTGATGATAGTACTGTTACTGGAAAATCTCCTGCCGTAAAGACTTCATTGGTTCCTAATGCGGTTTGCAATGGGGCTTTATTGGTAAGGTCTATAGAGGGCATTACGCCACACTGGTATTTACTACTTTCTTTTTCTTCGCTATCTGTTGTAAAATATTGTATCGCACTATACGCATAGGCATTGCCTGAAGTGTCTCCCTCTATAGGCGAAGGGTTAAAATTCTGTAGATTTCCGCAAACTGTTCCTATTCTGTATTCATATTCAGTCTGATTTTCTAAGCCTGTGAGTATATATTTGGTCTGGTAACTTTCTTCGGTTTGCCAATCCGTATTGCTGTCTCTCTTTCGGTATTGTATACTGTATAATCCCGAGGGCTGTCCGGGCATTGTCCAACTAAGCTCCACGCGTCCTCTACCTGCATTTTTTGCCATTAAAAATGTAGGCACCTTACAATCTTCTACATAATCAAAATAAAATATCTCGGAGAGCCCATTGTTTTTATACACTCCATTATCTTCGGTAGGATTTGTGCCAACTACTGGATTACCGCTTACTGCTTGCACCTGCCAAGCATAGCGTTTCCCTGGAATTAAACGCGTTTTCTCGGGACCATAATATAAACTTGTTGCATAAGTTTTTTCTTTCCATAATATAGGAGAGGATAAAAATCCAGCTACAGGACTGCGTCCTGCATCCCATAGTTCTTTTAAAATGAATATATAATGGGTATTGGGGGCGACTTGCCTTGGCATCCATTGAAATACAATTCCTTTGCTGCCTACGATATCGCCCTCAACTTGTACTTTTTCTGCATTCTGAGGGAGATTGAGTAGAGGAGGCTCATATTGTGTTAAATAAGCCTGTGCACAGGTCTTTGCGGAAAGATTGTTCTTGGTATAATAATCGTATGCCTGAAAGCAAAATTGATAAATTCCCTCTGGCAGAGTTTGTGCATATTGTGAAGCATTTAAGCCTGCCAAATTCTGCAACTCAAACAGAGGTCTTAAATCAACATTGGTCAGCGTTATATTACTGCCTGGATACAGCGTAAAAGGAGACATCCCAGATACAAAACTTTGGCTAGTGGCTATAGGAACTGCGCCTAACGAACTTTCTAAGCTAAACTTTATGCCTGTGGGGTGTTGTGGCTCCTGCAAGTCTGTCATCATGACTTGTAAGCGCAACTTTGTCTGCGTACTTATAGCATACTCACTCAGCTTTAAACTATAGGGTGGCAACAAGACTGGTACCATCTTTACAGGGTATTGTTGCGCCTTCAGTGATAATGGTTGAAAGGCAAATAAAAAACTAAAAACAATTGGAATAATTTTTTCAGGTATTCTAGCGTAGTTTCCCACTTGTTTTATATAATGATATAGTTTCTGCATTATAGGCTGTATTAAATTAATATATTTCTCCAAATTTTTCACCTTATTTGTAATTATAGTAAAAAATCTGTTCGGTTCCTTTTTGATTTCCAGGTAATATATAGCTTGCTTTTACCCCGTATTTTGTTTTTGGGATTATTCCATAATTCGATTCCAATAAAGCATTAATTCCTTCCGGTCTTTGAATTGAAGGTGTCTCAATATATTTAGAGGCTGCTTTTGACACAATTTCATACCAGTCTGATTTATAATACTCAAAGAGATTATAAGCATAAGGAAATGTCTCTTTCAGCAAATAAAAGCCTTTGTCTGATTCTAAATAATGTAGATACGAAGTATAGATTGAGAACCCTTTAATCGGTGGAATCCCCACAAAGTCTGAACTATTATTCTCTCGGTTTAATGTAAGCCCTTCTAGTGGATAAGAATCATAAATGAGCGTTTTAAATTTATTAGCAAAGGCATCGTTCATTAAAGCTGAAAGCTCTATCAAAGGTTTATTGCCAGTATATTTTGTTCCTACGAGTTCTACAATATCAAAATACTCATCAGCATTCATATTATTCTGTAAACTCACTACATCTGAGCTAATATGTTTCCAAAGAGGTGTAAAGTTTAGCTTGGCTAATTTTTCTTTGAAAGTATTATATCTACTAGTCCTGAAGTTGTAAGATAATCTTTCTATTCTTCCATCTTTAGAAATATTTTGTGCTACTTTTGTGGTTATTTCTGTGCTAATGGAAGTTCCCTCTTTATCTGGGTTATTTTCTTTAGTTAGCCTTTTTATTTCGTTTTTATTTTCAGTTTGTTGGCTGTTATTTGCTATGATTGCAAAAGAAATATTTTGTTTTTTAGATAATTTAGGAACGGCAAAGCTTACCATATTATCTGACGTATTGTAATCAAAATCACTATTTAAAATTGTTTCTTTGTTTTTAAATTCGATAGAAGTTTTCCAAACAGGATCATCAAATAAGTAATCTTGTCCTCTTTTTAGTTTTATATATCCTCTGTTGGTCTCTCCTGTGTAGTAATTTTCTTGTTCTACAACTGGATAAGCATACTCAATATTGCTCAGAGGGATTGTATTGGGAGCTGTCCCCGTAGTAAATTCTCTCTCTTCTATTTCAATGGCTTTTTTTCCGTTTACCATGATTACATTATACATCCCAGATTTTTTCTCCATAAAACTTACTTGTGCTATAGCTTTTAATTTTTTATTAGGCGGAAGCACTTCTTCTGACACGAAGTTGGCTATGTCTTTAGCGTTTGGATATTCTATCTTTCCTTTTATTTCTTTTCCTTGTTCATCTACAATGGTCATTTTATCCAATATAATCTTGTAGGTATGATCTCCATCATCTTCTGGTATAACAATAGGCTCATCAACTTTGAAAGCAAAAGTCGCTTGTGGAATGGCAAAAACATCCACATCAGTAGCATTTTTTGAAGGGGTAAGGTCGGTAATTATTTTCATTCCATCTAAAACAGAGGCATTTTCTAGTTTACATTCTTCTCCAAATTCTAACTTAAATCTAAAGTTTCCTTTTACTAATCCTCCTAGGAGATTGTAATGTCCTCCTAGATAACCTCTCGCCCAAAAAGGATTTGGACCCCTTGCTTGTAAAAGAGTTGCTGCTCCGGCTTTGATAATAGGGATTTTTTTCTTTACAAACCATAGTTTTATTTTTATCCCTAATTCTCCTTGTAAATAAGCATAAGCCTGCCCATTAGCATACCATCCATGTATTCCTATTTGGCGCCCACCTCTGTTCGTACATTTTGCCTCTTGACCATAATTCTTAAGCATGATATCTGTCCCTAAACCTGCTTGAAAACGAGCATAAAGGAACAATGCGGTCATATCCCCTGTATCAAACTTAAAATGAGAACCGAAAGCAAAACCTTTTCCTTCTCCAAGTTGATTCAGGTTTTTCATATAATCAATATCGTTTAATTGTAAACCTAAAATTTGAGCTACTTCTGCTGGTGGTGGCGGACTCCCTGGTATATGATTTCCTACCATGAAATAACTACCTGATTGCACAAAAAATTTATCAAAGCCTACTTTGAGCCCGATCATATTATTAGGTGTGCCTATATGCAAATACCAATCATCTGGGGCAACATGTAAGACTGCATTGCCCGCTCTTCCGTTTTGTTCTATTCCAGCGATTATACCATTGGCTACATTTATATAGACATCTAAGTTGGCGTGAAATACACTATTATTGAAGTCGTAGTTCATGGCCAGCTTTGCATAAATATTTCCTTTAATATCTTCTGTTAGTGGGTATTGCTCATCAACATCTTGAATGTCTAAAAAGGTTTTTATATGATTCTCATTTTTTATATTATCTATAAACTTACTATTATCTATCCAGCTTCTAAATTTGTTTTGCACGGTAGGTAATGGACCTCCAGAAGGAATAAGAGAAGATAAATCACTCATAATCGTTGCCTCTCCTATGAACCCTATATTAGCAAGCCCTCCATTGGCATTTGTAGTGATGTTAAATCCAGCCATAAAAGAAGCTACATCCTTATCCTTAACGGCTCCGTATACGCCTGCTCTTAATGCAACGCCCACAGATTCATCGGGAGTCATTACCAACGCCCTATCACTATACAACAAACTCATCTCCTTATCTGGAACCATCCTATAAAATGCCCCACCTGTAAATCCAGTTATCTTAACGGTAGCTCCCGTGGGAATATTCAGGTTATCTACACTTCCCTCAAATCCCCAATATCTAAAGGTACTATACCCAAAAATGGCATTAACTCCAACTTCTGCATTTTGTAAAGCCTTTATTTTGGCATTTAAAAAGGCTTTAAAGCCTTTTCCATACAATGGGTCTTTAGACATAAATTCCAAGGATCCAGACACAGTAGCAACCCCAATATCTACATTTCTTAAAGCAAATTTTGAAAGACTTAAACCATCATACTCCCATCTTTGACGATTGTCCTCAGTAATGATAGCTCCGTTAATTTGCAAACCTCCTGAAGCTGAAAAACGCTTTTCTTGTAATCCTACACTAACTTCAAAACCTAAGTTTGCATAGTTTTTATCGGCTTCTATATATATTTTTTTTATGCTTGCCGGGAATCCTGCTAATTTTTGCTCTCCCTCTACACCAAAATATTTAGCCGTGATAAAAGGCATTTCTGTTTGCAGTGTTAGACTTTCGAACTTAATCCCTTTAAATCCTACATCATATTTATCTGTGGAATCCGGACTTTTTTCTGAAGCTTCCGCATTAGCTTGAATACTCATCGTTCCGTTTAGTATCGCTTTAGGGTAGAACCTTCGATTTCTAACCTGCATCTCAATAGAAGAGCCAGGAGCTATAATTGCTTTTGCTTTCCATATATCAAACTCTAATTGATTTATTGTGCTAACAGATATTAAATACTCGTCTTCTGTTATCACTCCTTCATACCCTAAATAATTGGACGAATCATCAGAGTTGGGACGAAGTTTTTGAACGGGTAATTGTATTTTTCCTTTTAAATCTGCCCCTACAATTCTAGAGGCTGCTAAATCTACTCCTATCTTATCTACTGAATAACGCCAAGCGTTTTCTCTACTTGTGATACCTTTCTCTAAAGAAATTACATTATTGGCAGAGAAACTGCCGGAAACTCCATAAGAATCTACTATTAAATTCTGAGCTTGAAAAGAAACTCGCCTATCTATATGCTCTTCATCTTTAAATTCTTGTGGGAGTCCTACATATAAAGATTTTATAAACAATCCCCTCCATGATGATTTACCTGCAATTAAATAGCCATTCCTCTCATAATATTCAGGAAATACAACATTGGGATCTGTACGTAAATCACTTAAATCTAAAACTGCATTATTGACTAAAAATGAAAAAAAACCTCTATCTTGTTTCTTTATTTGTGAGGTTATTGCAAAAGGGGTTAAGCTTACATTCACAAGTAGATCATTCCAATCACTTGCTTTTATCAAAAAATCACCACGAACACGTTGAGTTTTTCCATTTGAACCTATTTCTGGTAAAATATTCCCATTGTCATCTAATGGAACCAATATATTTCTAGAAATTTGTAAATTCCCTTTAAGAGACAATTCTTTTATCCCATAACAATCTATTGTTACATAACTATTACTATTCTCACTCTCTCCATTGGTTTTGTTAAGCCTGCCTCCCTCTATAGTAAGTAGCCATTTTTTCTGATTAAATGGAATATATACATCCCCCAAAAGCGATAACTTAGTATCTCCAATTATTCTGCCCTCATAAGATAGTTTGACATTTTCCGCTCCAAAATAAAGTACATTTTTCCCTCCTTCTAGCCCTCTTTGTGGCGTAATTACTCGTGCGTATATGTTTATTAAAGCATATTCTGGCGTAAATTTTGCCTTTGTCACAACCAACCCATACTCTGTATTTGATTTCCTCTCTCTAATTCCAATTGGAAACTTAGTTAATTCATTGGGATTGATTTTACTAATATACCTGCCTTCTTTGTCTATTTCCTCAAAAGCCCCCATGGCTTTCCCTTTTTCTTTCTCTAAACTTGGGTCTTTTGAATAGGTTAAAATGTTATCAAATAAATCAGATTTTTCTTTAAATGATTCTATATTATTCCTTTCAGGAAATGAACTAATTGAATCTCTTATAATACTTCCTCCATATAAATTTGAAACGAAAAATTGGATGAATAATACCGAGAGTAGAATTTTTTGCATAATTAGCACCTGTTTGTTGTAATTTTTTTATAAAAATCTCTAGAGTGCTAATGTAATCTTATTTTTCAGGAAAACAATTTTTTTTAACATTTAATTTCCATGTATTCATAGTCTTATAGATAATCGTTTTATGTATCCTTCTCAATCAAATGTTGTAAATTAGGATCATTAGCAATTCTCTCCATTTCACTTTCTACAAGATTTACAATATCAGTTTTGATTTGTTTATAATTTGCATCTACCTGTCGTTTCATTTCTTCATCACTGAAGGATAAAATATCAGGTATTTTTTTATAGGCTTTCGTTTCTTTAGCAACCTTTTCATTATCTACTACAATTTGGGCATGGAATATCTTTTGGTCGATACGTTGGTCGAAGTTATCCGACACCGAGCCAACAAACATCCCTTGTGTAAGGTTGGATATTTTGCTCGGAGGAATAAGACTATCCATTTGTGTGCTAATCGATGTCGATTTATCACTTCGATTAATAGTCATACTTTGGCGTTTTTGTAAGACTTTACCAAAACGCTCGGACAGTGTTTTTGCGGTTTCACCCACAACCTGTCCGCTAAAAATATTACCTACCGTATTTTGGATCACCTTACTTTCTTTATCCCCATAATCACGAGTAAGCTGCGAAAAATCTTGAAAACCTAAACAAACCGCTACTTTGTTACTCCTTGCGGTGGCAATTAGGTTATCTAATCCACGAAAATAAATCGTAGGTAACTCATCAATGATTACAGACGATTTTAACTGCCCTTTTTTATTGATGAGTTTTACGATACGAGAGTTATAAAGCCCCAAGGCTGCTGAATAGATATTTTGTCGATCAGGATTATTCCCTACGCACAAAATTTTAGGCTCTTTCGGGTTGTTAATGTCTAATGAAAAATCATCACCCGTCATTACCCAATACAATTGTGGTGAAATCATTCTTGATAAAGGGATTTTGGCACTCGCTATCTGTCCTTGTAACTGGTCTTGGGCTCCGCCTTGCCAAGCGTCCATAAAAGGTGATAAATAGTTTTCCAATTCGGTATAGGAAGTTAAAATCGTAAAGATGTCTGCATAGGGTTTATTTAGTAACTCTATCGCGTGTGGAAAGGTGCAATACTTACCATTTTCATAGATTTTCAAAAACCAAATGATAGCCGCTAATAAGATGATAGGCGATTCCACAAAGAAATCCCCTTGTTTCTGTATCCAAGTTCGGTTTAGATTGAGCATAATCGTATAAGCACTCTCGTACGCATCGGATATATCTGTCATAAATTGGGGATTGATGGGATTACAGCGGTGGCTTTTGCGTGGATCATCGAAGTTAATTACATAAAATTGGGGCTTAACTTCGTATTGTAAATCGTCAGCAAAAAGTTTACCAGTTTAGGTTAAAAATAGTATAGTTAAAAAAAGAAAAAACTAACTTTACAAAAACCACTTAGAACATGGTAAAAAAACAAACAAAAAGCGAAAAGCTTATTAAGGAAGTTCGCCGTAATACACGACAAGTGTACAATGCAGAACAAAAGATTTTAATCGTCATGGAAGGCTTACGTGCAGAGCTCAGTGTAGCAGAGCTGTGCAGAAAATATGGCATCAGCGAAGCCACTTATTACAAATGGAGCAAAGAGTTCATTGAAGCAGGAAAGAAACGTCTTTCGGGTAACGAAACAAGAGAAGCTACCAGTGAGGAGGTCAAAGATTTACGCAGAGAAAATACCGTATTGAAGGAGTCTTTGGCCGATTTGGTTATTCGTTATGACATTGTAAAAAAAAGCTTAAATCTGTTGGATTAACCCCTCAATTTAAAAAATATATGAGACTAACGGCAGAAGAAAAAGCAGAGATTATAGAGGTGGTAAAAAACTCTGAATTAGGCGTTAATAGGACTTTAAAGCAATTAGGCATTCACAAAAGAACCTTTTATAATTGGTATCACGCCTACAGCCAAAATGGTATTGATGGCCTTAAAGCGAAACGTAATCAAAAGCAACAATGGAATAGCATTCCCGATAGAATCAAACAAATGGTCGTTGAGATTGCCTTGCAATATCCCCAGGAAACACCAAGGCTCATTGCCACAAGGTTCATCGATGAACAAGGCGTTTTCATATCTGAATCATCCGTTTATCGCATTTTGAAAAAACAGGGATTATTGGCCGACACACCGCATAGGTTCTTGGCAGCAGCAGATCAGTTTCATTCCAAAACCAATTTCGTGCATCAAATGTGGCAAACGGATTTTACTTATTTCAAAATTATCGGTTGGGGATGGTATTATTTATCCACCGTCATTGATGACTACAGCCGATATATCGTTCATTGGGAACTCTGTCCTAGTATGACTGCACAAAACGTCAAAAGAACCATCGATAACGCCATCAGTAAAGCTAAAATAAAAAATAGAAAGCAACCGCCAGTGTTGCTCTCCGACAATGGACCTTGTTATATTGCTAAGGAACTCAAAGATTACTTAATGGACACTTATGGGATCAGACACATACATGGAAAACCATTGCATCCGCAAACACAAGGGAAAATCGAGCGGTATCATCGTTCCATGAAAAATGTAGTCAAATTACACCATTATTATGCTCCAGAGCAACTCGAAAGGGCTATTGATAAATTTGTGCAATATTACAACTCGCAAAGATATCACGAAGCTTTAAATAATTTAACCCCTGAAGATGTATACCTAGGTAGACAAGACCAAATCTTAAAACTAAGAAAACAAGTGAAAATAAATACTTTAAATCAACGAAAATTAAATTATTGTTTTGGACTTATTTAATTGTTTACTATATTAGCCTCAGTAAACTTTAGTTTGACGACGTACAGTAGTTGCTTATTATCTTTTTCCATTTTATATCCATTTTAATATTAAAAAATCCCGACTTCGAAGGGATTTTAGCCTCCTGCAAGGACAAGTTGGTTTTGAGTGCCGTAAAAGGTTTTCGGTGCCTCAAAACACAACTTGCTCTGTTCGGGTGAACAGAAAACACTCACTATCGTTCGTGTTGTGAATAGCTTTTATTTTTGGTAAAAAGACCCTGTCTTTTTTTAAAGGCTACCTATTATTCTGTTTCCATAGCAAAACAACGGATAAAGCCTGAGCTAACAATGATTTTTTATGTGCCATAAAACGCCATAAAATGCCAAGAAATACCGCCTATTTCAGCTATATTCCTGCTTAATGTTCCTTTGTGCGTATATACGTATGTACATACATACGTAGCTACGTAGCTACATACCTACATAAGTATGTAAGTACATATGTACGTACCTGCATAAGTATATATGCAAGTATATAAGTAAGTACCTACATAAGTACATATATATGTACATATGTATATAGGTAAGTAAGTATATACCTAAATATTCATTAAAAATTAGACATATGAAAAAAGAACCCAAATTTGTCAGCTTTGCCACTCAAAAGGGCGGTGTAGGAAAAACCACTTTTACGATTTTAGTCGCCAGCTTGCTCCATTACCGAATGGGCTATAATGTAGTAGTATTCGATTGTGATTACCCACAGCATAGTATCAGTAATCTACGGGAACAGGATTTAAAAATCGTGATGCAGAATGAACATTTCAAGCAGAAAGCTCACGAGCTATTCAGCTCCATTAACAAAAAAGCCTACCCGATTATCACTTGCAAATCTAGTGAGGCAATTCAAAAGGCAGAAGAATTTATCAACGAAACGCCTTATGATATTGATATAGTGCTATTCGATATGCCTGGAACGGTTAATACCGCAGGTATTTTGACCGTTCTATCCCATATCAATCATATTTTTGCGCCCATCACTGCCGATAGGGTGGTGATTGAAAGTACTCTCAGTTTTACAGAAGTACTTTCCAACATCATTGCCAAAAATATGGAGAGTGCTATACAAACCGTGCATTTGTTTTGGAACCAAGTCGATGGACGAGAAAAATCGCCATTGTATAAAATCTACGAAAATGTTATTGCAGAATTGAATTTGTCTATGATGCAGAGTTTTATCTCGGACAGTAAACGCTTCCGAAAAGACGGAAGCGGTAATCAGAAATATGTATTTCGTTCCACTTTAATGCCCGCAGACAAACGACTTATGAGTGGTTGTCATTTGGATGATTTTATTAAGGAATTTGTAAAAATAATAGAAGTATGAGCAAGAAAAGAAATCCTATCAACGAAAGCGAGTTAATGGAGCTAATGGCAGGAAAAAGAGAGGAGATATCAGTTGTAAAAGATTCGGCTAAAACATCAGAGCCAATTAAAGATGAGATTGTTTCAGATAACAAAACTCAGAACATAGAACCTGCAAATATGCTCAAGCCTGAACAAAAGGCATCAACATCTACAAGGCTTAAGAAAACAGATGTAGAAACCTATGAAAGTTTGTTTTTTAGTTCTGGAGAAACTTCAGCACGAAATGGAAAATCGGTATATATCCGCCCCGAGTTTCATCGCAGAATTGTTCAAATTGTACAGGTAATTGGAGAGGACAAAATATCCATTTACAATTATCTCGATAATCTGTTAAAAGACCATTTTAATCGCTATGAAAAGGAAATTAAAAAAGCATTCAAAGACAAGTATAAACCAATATTTTAAGTTATGGAAAAGATTATTATTATCCTGTTGTTTATTATCATATTCTTTCTATTATGGGAAAGAAATTTTTTAAGACCAAAAAATAAAACTTCTAATCCAAGAAGTGGAATTCCCCCAAAACCTAAAAAAGAACAGCCTTATACAGTGGTAGGTAAGAGTAAATTTGTTGCTTCCAAAGTTGATGAACCAGCACAAGAAACTACGGAGCCATCATCTTCAAACGAGGAACCTACGATGGCGCAGCCAGAGCCTAAAAAAACTTCTATTCCAGCACAAATTCCTGATGAGGATTTAGAAGCGATATTTAGCAAGGAACTCAATGAAGATGAGGAGGAGGAACTCCGAGCCTTGCGTACTCCCGAAGAAGACGATGATTTTGCTACAGGATTATCCTTTGAAGAATTAGCACAGGTAGAGCCTTTATTAACAAAGAAAGAATTAGATAAAGAGGAAGAACGACAGGCTACCTCAATAGCCAAAAAACTCAGTGATACCGAATTACTAAACCAAATTGAGAAAGTATTGCCACAAGCCAAAAAACGAGTTTCTGAACTATTAGACAGAAACTTAAAAAGTCCTCCTACAAAAAGTAAAGAGGACTTTGATATTGGGGATTTTGTGTGAGAGTCTTAAAAAGTATCTTGTAAAAGATTAAGAAGGCTATGAATGCTAGGATGGAATATTTTTTATTTTTTTATTTTTTCTTCCCCACCAAACTAAAAAACCTGTAATAGGTAGAGATGCACATATAAGGCTGATAATGAAAGCTAATATCTTTGTCCAAATTCCTAGTATAGCCCCCACATGAATATCATAATTGGCTGCAACTACTTTTTCTCCAAAGTTTTTATCCATATGGCGATGAATTTTCAATAATTCACCTGAGTTTTCGTCGAAAATAAGTGTATTATTTCTATGATAAGAATAAGAAAGATCTTTTACATAAACCGAAAGATTAGGGTGTTGATGATCATCTTTATGTTCGTGTCCAAAGTCTAAATTATAAGCGTAGGCTTTGGGGAATAATGCTTCTACTTGTTCTGCAATTTTATCTAATGTATATTCTGTTTTCATCTCAATAGGTGCAGTAGTTTTATATTCCGTAAAAAAAGGATATTCAGTCTTGCCTCCAGAGAATAGGAAATATACTAAAATTTTGACTAAAAAGAATGAATAAAAAACACCTGTTATTGCTATAATTAAAGCTGCAAAAGCACTATAAAAACCTAAAATAGAATGTAAATCATAATTTTTCCTTCTCCAAGATTTAATATTTTTCCATTGGAACCAAACTCGTTGCCTTCTTGCTTTCTTATTTTTAGGCCACCACAAAATAATTCCTGAAATAAGCATAAAAATAAATATTAGAACAGGAATCCCTACCAAATATGTTCCCCAACTAGATTTTAGTAAAAAACTCCAATGAATAAATTTTACAATATTAAAAAATCCCATTTTTTCATCATAAACTTTTAAAACTTTTCCTGTGAATGGATTTACATAGGCTGTTTTGTATACTATAAATTCATCAAAATAATTCCATGCATCTAAGTTTTTTTCGAAATAATGGAACTCATAACTTCTAGATTTATCTAATGGAATAGTAGCCCAATGGACTGGGTAAGGAATTTTAGTTTGTGTATTAACTTTTTGTTCCAAAATAGAAAGAGGCAATGTTTTCTTGTTTTCAATACCTGGCTCACCATGATATAAAACTTCTTTGCGAAGAGAGTTCTGAATCTCATCTTTAAATACATACAGTGCACCTGTTATGGAAATAATGAAGATTAATACTCCAATTGCTAGTCCAAACCATAAATGGAGTTTACTTATAATATTTTTGAATCTTGTTTTCTTGGTTTTCTTTCTTTTCATATAGTCATAATAATCGAAAAGGCTAACTCTCCTATTGAGAGCTACCCCTTTAATTTATTTAAAATTTATAAGCAATAGATAGGCGCCAGTTTCTTGGAGCCTCTGCTTGGTAGTAGTAATAATTTCCATAGCCATAATAAGAGCCACTATACAAGTATTCATTAGTTAAGTTATAAACATTTAACCGCACATCCATCGTTTTGTTCCCCCAGAACAGCCCTGCATCCCATTTCTTTTAATTGCTTAATGGCTGAACATCATTCACATCATTCCAATTCCATGTGGTTCTATCTTTAAGAAAAGTATACCCGAGTGAGGCGCCAAAACCTTTTAAAGCCCCTTGAGGAATTTGATAATTTAGCCAAGTATTAAAATTATGTTTGGCGTACCCTGAGACTTTATCACCTTCTTTTAGAGTTGGGATATTAGATTTAGTTATCTTATTGTCGGTCAATGCATAATTAAGTATTACATTCATTCCCTCAAAAACTTCTCCTTTAACATCAAATTCCAATCCTTTGGCTACAGATTGTCCTTTTACGATAGAGTATTGCTCCCCTTTTTTGTTATTTGGATCACTAATTAATTCATCATTTTTTATGATTTTATAGATTGATAGAGAGGTATTCCATTTCCCATTCATCCAGTCTTTTTTTATTCCCAATTCGTAATTAGTTCCAGTGATAGGCGGTACATCATCTTTCCCTCTCACAATGCCCAATTGTGGCATAAAAGCTTGATCGTAGAGCCCATAAATAGAAAGATCTTCTATTGGACTAAGACTTACCCCAACTCGGGGTGTAAACTTCCTTGCGTTGGCTTCTTTTCCGTATTTATTCATAAAGGCATCAGTATATCTACCCGCTAAGGTAAGCCTAATTTTATCCTCTAAAAATGCCACTTCATCTTGCAAATAAACGCTAGTGTAAGATTGAGCTATAGGCGTACCTATTTCTTCTAAAGGTTTTGAATGATCATAAGTTGGATACCCATTTTCTGCTGGATGATATGATTTGGTTGGATCATAGGGCTTATCTACTTTATCTAAAAGCCCTTTTTGAGACCAATCTGCCAAAAAACTTTTATCGGCTAAATCCAAACCTGTTAAGATTCTGTGAGTAATATTGCCCGTCTGCAATTTCCCATTTAAAAAGATTTGAGCAAACTTCATTTGTGTCTTCGATTTCCAAAAACTAAATTCTCTTACAACTTCATCTTTTTTAGTTACAGCAGAAGGCCATATGGAACCTCCCATTTGATCATCTGACATATAAGATAGTTGAGTTGTTAGTTTCCAATGATCACTCAACTGTGATTGTAAATTAATATTGGCGTAATGTTCATCAATTGTTGTTGCGGGGAGTTTAGGATCACTGAGTGTTAGTTCTTGGGGATACTTTGCATAACCTTTTTGGCTGAACATATAATAGGAGCCAACTTGACTCATTTTGGCTTTTTGATAAATATATTCTGCAGTAAGTATCGTTTTATTTGTAAGTTTATATTTCAGAGAAGGATTTACTACATACCTATCATTAAAATCATAGGATCTAAATGATTTGGAGTTTTTTCCCATTAGATTAAGCCTTACTGCTAGTTTATCATTTAATTTAGTATTAATATCGGCCTCTGAACGGTATAAATTATAACTTCCCGTTGTAATACCTATACTCCCCGTTATTTTTTCGCTGAAGAAAGGGGATTTCGTCACTATATTATATAGTCCACTAGGCTCCCCATAGGAAATCATAAAACCTGCTGGTCCTTTTACAAACTCAATTCTATCAACATAACTCATATCTTCCGATAGAGGTCCCCATTGTGTTGTAATATTTGTCCCATTCATAAATGCAGCCGCCCTCGTTCCACGCATATTTATATGAGCATAAAGATCACCCCAGTGTTCTAGTTTGGTAGCTCCACTTACATTTCTTATGAGCCCATCGCCAATACCTAAAATCTGCTGATCTGCTAAAGCTCCGTGGGTAATAATTTGTACATTTTGAGGTTGATTAAGAATAGGAGTTTCCACACGTAGAGATTTAGAAGATTCTTTTGCCGTATAATTCTTTTTATAATACTTACCTGTAACAATAACTTCTTTTAACTTCTGCACTTTTATGCTATCCTCTTTTTGTTGTGCATTCATAAACTGAACACATCCTCCAATCAGAATAATTGGCAATAATACTTTTTTCATTTTTATTGTTTTAATTTAGATTCAATAAACATAAGCAAATGTAGAATATAAATTTTTAACATACAAATATTTTTAAACCAGCCATTCCCTGCCATAAAATTCCAAAACAAGCCAAGCGTGTAACCCATTGAAAGTGTGCCTATACATTTGTGTTATAAATTTTAAAAAGCACAAAAAAATGGCAAAACAAACGTTCTTAAAAACAAGCTTAATGATTGCTTTGTTTTTAACTTCTTTTAGCCTTTTTGCCCAGCAGGGCAATGGCGTAGGTGGAATCAACGAAGCCACCAAAATGGTTACTTCTTATTTCGACCCCGCTACCAAACTTATCTATGCGATTGGTGCAGTGGTTGGACTAATCGGTGGCGTGAAAGTCTACAACAAATTCTCTAACGGAGATCCTGATACAAGCAAAACCGCCGCTTCGTGGTTTGGTGCCTGTATCTTTTTGATTGTAGCCGCTACCATTCTAAGGTCTTTCTTTTTATAAACGATAGTCCTATGGAAAGAAAGAAAAAGAGTTTTGCCATCAATAAAGGCATCGGTAGAACGGTAGAGTTTAAAGGACTCAAAGCCCAATACCTGTTTATTTTCGCAGGCGGTTTATTGGGCGTCCTTTTACTCACTATGGTACTATATATAGTGGGCGTAAGTCCTTATATCACGATTGGTTTAGGTGTCCTATTGGCGAGTTTGGTCATTTGGCAGACTTTTTCGCTGAACCGAAAATATGGCGAACACGGCTTAATGAAAATAGCCGCCAATAGAAGACATCCTAAATACCTTATCCACCGAAAGGCTATCCGTCGATTTATCCAACCTACTAATTCCCCAACTTATGAGAAATATATCCAAAACAGCAACATTGGAGCATAAATTTCCTTTGTTAGCCATTGAAGAGGCTTGTGTGCTATCCAAAGAAGCCGATATTAGTATCGGCTTTAAGATTGCCCTCCCAGAATTATTTACAATTTCTTCTAATGATTACGACAATCTACACTCGATATGGCTAAAGCCGTCAAAGTATTACCCAACTTTTGTATCGTTCATAAACAAGATTAGTTTACTAAAGAAAACTACGAGCCAAAAAATATTCAAAAGGAAAAACTAAGCATTCTTACGCGTTCCTACGAAAGATACTTTAACGAACCTCTTTTTTTAAATCATTAGTTATCTATTATCTATTTATAACACAAACTACTGAAAAGAGAATGCGAACTCATAAAATATACTATTTCCTTTTTCATGACAGTTTAAAAACAACATAATTTTTCTACTTATAGTATTTATGATATTTTTTTTCTATCAAATTCTAAAGTAATATAAGTATAAATACTTGAAAGTACATAAAGGATCATTAAAAAGAAATCTAATAAAAAATATAGAACTGAAATACGATAAACTACTATAAAAAAAAGACCAACTCCATTGAGGAAATTTTTGCAATTTATATCTTCTATAGATTTAATAATTTTAAAATTATAAATATTAACCTTTAATATATCCATTAGTAATGATAAGCTCAGTAGAAATATACAAAGTGTAGATAATAAAATAGAATAACTAGTTAAGGCGGTAAATTGCTTGAAAAAATTCTTTCTTTGAATTAAAATAATCTTATCCTTATCAGATAAATTAATTTGTTCAAAATTTATCTTTTGAAATTTATCAAATATAGTCAATACTAGAGTTAAAAATAAACCTATGAATATTGATAAGGAAGCGATTATATAACCAATAAAATCCTTATTAAATCCGTTTTTAGTAACAAAGAACACCATCGAAATGGATATGAAAATAAGTATGAACTGAATTTTACTAAAATAGCATATAGGTTTTACTTCCTTACCATTAATATTCATATTTTGCCATTTCTGACCATCAGAAATTAATCTACCTATGTAATATTTAACGCTCTTGTATTTCATTTTTACAATACACTTCAGGTATTATTTCTTTATCTAATAGAGTTAAACAAAATTTACTTAAATCCTCAAAATTAGGAAGTCCATCCTCCTTAATTTCAACTCTACCCCTTAAATAAATTACAGGTTTTATATCAAAATCACTATTTATGTCAAAGGCACTTTCATTTGTAGTTTCTGTATTTTTTAAATAAACCTTTCCATTATTAAAACTCCCTAACGCTCTTCTATCGAATAATTTTGAACTAATAGATTTCAGCCAATTAGATAAAGACTCTTTCGGTAATCCATTTTTAGAAACAGCTTCAACTTTTATGATAAATTCTTCATATTCAACTCCGATAGGATTGTTTGTCATTTGGTCAAAAACAAAACGATTACTGAACTTGAATCTTTTTATTTGGCTGTGATTTCTAAATTCATCAGCAATTCTCTTTGGGACAAACTTTTCCACTTTGGCTTTATTATATACCCCTTTTTGATAAAAAATTGATTTAATGAACTCTGTAAAAATATCCGATATGGTATCAGTGGTATACGACTGAATAAATAGAATCCCTAAATCAGAATTTAAAGGAGTGAATAAGCAAAAGTAAAATTTATCTAAAATAATATCATTCTCTTTAATATCTTCTTTTTCTAATTTACTACCAAATGAAGATTTATTTCTTTTTTGTCCATATCTCCCACCTTCAATAGTCCCCTCTATAATACATCTATTTGAATGTATTTTAATTGAGGGTTCAAACTTCCCTACTGGTCGAGTATCATAAGCTGTAAATGCTTTTTTCTTTTTAGAATTCGCTATAAAATCATCGGTATCAATTTTATGAATGAAGTCATTAAAAAAATCTAGGAAGATTGTAGCATTGTTATCATCTCTCGAACTACCTTTAGAATTTGTTTCAATGAAAAAATCTCTAAATGTCTTGTCTTTACTCCCTTTGGGTGTAAGCCAAACTTGATAAACTTCTAATTTTGGGTTATTAGCCATCTTTGATTATTATAGTTAAAAAATAATTTAATGGGGTAAATATAATTTTTTTCTAAAATTTCCACAATACTTTTTTCAAAAACTTCTCAATATAATCTCCTAAAACAAAAAATCCTATGCCTATAAGTTTGTAATTTTATAAGCATAGGATTTATTTTTATAGCTATAAAAATTTATTTTATAGCTATAAGTTTTTAGAGCTTCTCGTAGGTGAGGCTAGCGAGCGTCTTTTTAATGTTTTTGCCTGGGGTGAAAATCACTTTGGGGTTTTTAATGCTCGTGGCATTGACCTCTTCGGCTTTGGCTTTGCCCTCGCTACTGAAACTTGTGCGCAGGCTGCCCAGCTCACCCAGACGGACGATTTGCCCCTCGGCTAAAGCACTGTCCATCACATCTACCAAGGCATACAGCACCGCGCGAATGTCTGCACCGCTCACCGTGCTAATCTTCTCAATGGCTTTGGTAAGCCCCTCGAGGCTTAGTTCTCCGCTCATATTGGGCGAGGCGTAGTATTTCTTGTCTCCGCCGCCCTTTACACCTGGCTGCCCTCGCTCTATTACTTTGTACTTAATTGGCATTTTTATATATTTTTTTATGGTTAAACTTTTGTTTTTTCTATTTCCTTTTTTCATGATAAATTTAGTTTAGTATCTCATTTACTCTGCGTGTGAGAGCCTAAACCAAGTTCAGAGTGACATACAGGCTGACTTTCTATATTAGTATCTGATGGAGAGAAGACATCCTAAGTCAGCACGCAAGGGTTTCGTATCTTTTTTCTCCCAGTAGCGTTCTTCTGTTGTCCCTCCATCTGTCCACGGCAAATTTTCGGTTAGAATATGCCAATCAGTATATTTTCTCTTAAACATCATTCCTATTGGTAGAATTCCGCCCACACCATACCAACACGACTTTGATCTAATTGCTGGTATCATAAAAAACATATGCATCGCAGACAACCAGTCATCAGCTGTTACCATTACAGCATAAGTTTGTCCACTACTATCACCTTCTGTTACTCTTTTCCCATTTGAATCAAAAAGATTAGGTGAACGTATCATGAATAACTCTTGATTACTGGTTTTGTTCTCCTCACTCCACCAGGGTTCTACTACTCCATTTTGAAATATAAACATTGAGGTTTTATTTATTCGTTCTGTATCAGGTTTAACCTCATTCCAAAAATACCAGTATCTGTCATCTTTTTTTAGTGTTCCGTCTCCACCTATTACCACATTATAATCTTGAGTATTATTATTTTGGGCATCAACTTCTGCTATGTTAGGTACTTTTATTTGGGCATTTGTACCCTTAAAGGTAAGGGTTTTATTATTTAAGTTTACCGTACGGTTGGCAGAAAGGGTGCCGTCTTCCGTGTAAATATTGATATTTGCAATATTAGTATCTGCCCCTCGCACTTTCACCCACTCGGTACCATTATAAAAATAATAGCCTTTCTCTGTAATTTTGGCTACTTTACTGTTTGTGCCACTATAAATAGCATCTTTAGCGTATACCAAAGTTCCCTCTTGTGGTACGGCAATCTTGGCTATACGCTCTTTAGTTAATTTGGGGGCTATAATCCCCTCGTTGGTTGTAGTGTCAGCATTGGCACTGGCAACATTGATATCTAAAGTGGCTTTAGGCTTTGTGGTATTTATCCCTACTCTTCCTTGGTCTTGCTGAGCATAAAGACTTGTACCCATTGCTAAAACCGATAAAAGTAAAATACTTTTTTTCATAAAATTTAATTTTAAAAAATTTATACTTGTTAATTGATATTGATTAATATTTAGACATAAAAAAGCCCCTCTCGAGCTATTTCGAGAGAGGTTTTTATGATTTTTAATACTAAATTTTACCGCTTTCCCTAAAAAAGAAAAAGCTCGCAAACTTGCATATTTAAAAGATTTTATAAATATTACGCGCGCACTAACGAACGGTCGCCCTTGTGTGTGTGTGTGTGTGTGTGTGTGTGTGTGTGTTTACACTTTTTCCTGAAACCACCAAATTTTTAAGCAAGTTTTTGCCTAAAAAGTTTTGGTTTGTAGTAGGTGCTATGTTCTCAGTTCGTTTCATCGCTGGCAAAGATAGAAAATGTTTTTGTATTGGGCAAGATAGCATTGTATGTAATTTTGATAACTATCCCTATCAAGTTCAAATTTATGCTAAGCAATACATCACTCGAGCCAGTAATATTACCGAACGAAAATTAGTAACCGCTTGTCAATTGGTTAATTCTGTTCGTTCGGATAATAATCCCCAAGGCTTTATCATGGAGCAATTTCGAGTTATAAAAAAAGAAGATGTGCAAACCGTCGAACGCTAATTTAATCACCATTAAAAATAAAATCTATGGAAGAAAATAAAACCAATCAAGAAGAGCCAGAAAAATACAATGTATTGCTCACCGATGAGAAGCAACAGGCACAAGAAGAACAAAGCGAAGCTCAAAGAGAAGAAAACCGAAAACAGCTCAAAAAATGGTTCATTTTTGCTTTGATGGGATTGGCTTTCTTAGGCTGTATGTATCTATTGTTCTTTATGGGAAATGACTCTGAGGATAAATTAAAAGTAGAGCAAGATCTTATACCAGAGCCTACGGAAATTTCATTACCTGAAGATAAGGAAAAAGCCTATGAACAAGCGTTATTAGAACAAAAGCGTAAAGAAAAGCAAATGGCAATGCAGTCTTTAGGAGATTTTTCGCAAAGTGTACCTCCAGAAGATGATCCCATAAATGCGTCTATGACCTCTTACCAAAAAGTTCATAGAAACTTAGATGATTTTTACAGGGAGGACTCTGATGAGGAAAAAAAACAAATGCAAGAAGAAATCGACCAGCTTAAAAAACAACTGACAGCTCCCAAGCCCCAAGACCCTTTGGAAACCCAAATGAAACTTATGGAGCGTTCCTATCAACTGGCGAACAAATACAGTTTACAACAAGACAAACCAGAAGTTTCCGATGAAACCTCTGAAACAAAAGCCAACGACAATGCCTATATAGGGAGTGATAAAGAAGCTCATATTACGCCTGTATATAGCGTATCTAATAAAGTGGTAAGCCAACTTCCAAGAGCCTTATCTGATGAGAAATTATTAGAAAATTGGGTGCAACAAAACCAAAGAGGTTTTCATTCTATGGAAAGCCAAAAGGAAGAAAAGCCAATGCTAAAAAACAGTATTAAGGCGTGTATTCACACCGAGCAACGCATTGATAAAAATAATCGTATTCCTTTACGACTTTTAGAACCTATTCGAGTGGCAGGAATGGTACTGCCCAAAGGTACGCTTTTGACCGCAATGGCAAAGATGGGCGAAGGAAGACTGTTGTTAGACATTCGTTCATTGGAGTATCAAGGGCGTATCGTTCCCGTATCGGTAACTGCCTACGACTTAGATGGACAAAGGGGACTTTATATCCCTTATACACCTGGTGCCAATGCTTTTCGTGAAGTCGCTGCTGGACTCAGTCAATCTTCAGGAATCAATTATACTTTTAGCTCTTCTGCCAAAGACCAAATTGTATCTGAAGTCGGAAAGGGGGTATTACAAGGCACAAGTTCGTACCTATCCAAAAAGATCGCTCAGCCTAAAATCAAAGTAAAGGCGGGATATCAAGTTTTATTAGTTTCAAAACCTTAATTCATTCATTCAAAAAATTTAATATCTATGAAATCATTACACCCATTTTTTATCGCCATTTTCTCTCTAACAGTAGGAAATGTCAATGCACAAACAGAAACGCCAAACCTCGAAACGGATAGTATCTATTATGAAAATGATACAATCTCTGAAACTAAAGTGTCAGAACCTGTAACACCAGGAAAAATTGAACCTTATTTTTTAGAAGTGGCTTACGACAAAACAACGCATTTGATATTCCCTTCACCGATCACTTATGTAGATTTAGGAAGCGAAAATCTCATTGCTGACAAAGCCCAAAACGCTGAAAATGTTCTGCGTGTGAAGGCCGCTACTCCAGATTTTCTAACCAGTACTAACTTATCAGTGATCACCCAAGATGGTCGCTTTTACCATTTCGATATTTTCTATAATGAAAATCCTTCGGTAACAACCATGGATTTTAAACGCATTATGAATGAGTATAATATCGAGGATTTTAGCACAAAAACGGATATTTTATTTACGGATATTGGAAACCAATCCCCCGCGGTGGCTCAACTTATTATGGAATCCATTTACCAGCAAAAACGAAACTTTATCAAACATATCGGTTCTAAAAATGCAGGTATTCAGTTTCTACTTAGAGGAATCTATGTTTATCAAGGGAAATTATATTTTGATATTCGTATGAAAAACCGAAGTAGCCTGCCTTATCAAGTGGATTTTATCACTTTTAAAATCGTCGATAAATCCACAGGAAAAAAGGAAGTAGCCCAAGAAATCCCTATCCAAGCTTTACGCACCTATCAGGAACTACAAAGAGTAGAAGCCAAAAGTAAAGCCAATGCCGTGTATATGCTAGAGCAATTGACCTTAGATGATGACAAATTACTCAAGGTAGAAATCTTTGAGAAAAATGGCAGGCGATACCAATCTTTTAACATTGGTAATGAAGACTTAATTTACGCAAGAGAAATACAACAATTCAACTTAAAATTATAACTTGATGAAAAGATTATTGTTAGTGATGTGTGGTTGGCTTGGAGGAATAAGTCTGTTGGACGCTCAACGACTATTCCCTGGACAACAAGGATTGGAGGCAAGTGTGAACTTGCTTCCAACTTCCTTGAAACTTGACACCAAAGCCTATGATATTCGATTAGGCTATATTCGCTATACCCGTGAGGGGGATTATTGGCAATTTGGAGTGGCTTACACTCGTAATGTTTATACCTATCGAGAACAGGATTTACCCATAGAAACTTATACCGCCGAAGGTGGTTATTCGCTAAGTCTTATTGGGAATAGTAGTCGAAATATATCACTCAGTGTTGGATTGAGTGGTGTAGTAGGCTACGAACTCATCAATCAAGGAAATCACACGCTATTCGATGGTGCGGTCATCAATAATAAAGATGCCTGGGTCTATGGAGGACTTGCACGCTTGCGTTTGGAGCGTTATCTCATAGACAATATGCTCGTATTTGTACAAGGACAAACACAGATGATGTGGGGAACACAACGAGAACAACTGCGTCCGCACATAGGTTTTGGACTCAGAATCACTTTATAAACTTTTAAAATTCAAAAAGATGAAATATTTTGTAAAAATCATTACTGTAACGCTTATTTTACTGGGGCTTACGGCTTGCGAGGACAGGCTGGATATACAAACGAATTTTCCTTTTGAGGTTAAGACAATGCCCGTCCCTAAGGATATTCAGCAAGGGCAGACCGTAGAAATTCGTTGTCAAATCGTATCAGAACAAAAGTACAAATATGAAACTTATACTTTGCGGTACTTTCAGTTTGAGAGTAATGGTAGGCTAAAGTTGGCTAACCAAGAGCCTTTTTTGCCGAATGATACGTATGTAATTCCTAACCGAACTTTTAGATTGTATTACACTTCTCTGTCTAACAATACGCAAAGTTTTGAGGTTTGGATTGCCGATGGCAAAGGTAAAGAACAAAAACTGAACTTTGAGTTTAATGCTAAGAAAGAGGAGGGAACGGAATAGAAATAATAGTCGTATATTTGCATCAACAGAACCCACCTGCATACCATAAGAACTGCTTGTGGGTCATTTTTTGCAATTCATCAATGTAGAATTTCCTAAGTTACCATTAGTGAGTGTAATATTTTCAATTTCTTGTTTTTTATGGAAAATCTTTTTTATCTTTGTTAAAAGATTTATCTCTTATGTCTAAAATACTAACCATAGAAGTGAACCCAAATACCAAAAAAGGAAAAGCCTTTTTGGAGATGGTTGATTTGTTTAGAAATCAATCAGGGATTAAGGTGGTTAATATTGACCAAGAAATCCCTACAAAAACGGCACAAAGCAAGGCTTCTTTTATAGAAAAAATCTCGCAAGAAACCAATAGAAAATTAACCAAAAGGTTACTCGCAGAGCATAATATAGTAATATAGCCCTTTCCAAACAAAGCCACCCACTTCCAAAGACAACCGTCTTTACTTCACCGAATTGCATTCAAAGTATCTTCGCTAAAAAGATACCAAATTATGGATGTGATAGTTATTGAAAAAAGAGCATTTGAACAAATCAATCAAAAATTAGGGGACTTACTCAAACAAACAAAGTCCGTAGTAGAAACGCATCAAGCCATTTGTCAAGACAAAAAATGGTTAGACACACAAGAGGTATGTCAGTTGTTGGGCATTAGCAAACGAAGCCTCCAAAATTACAAAGACCGCAATTTACTGCCTTATTCATATATTAATCGAAAAAACTACTACAAGCGTAGTGATGTGCTGGAGTTATTAGAAAGTCAAACTGCAAAAACTGAAATCTAATGGAACTCTACACAGATCAAACAGAAGAAATGGCTTTTTACCAAAAGCAAGTACAAGAACTTAATGAATATGTAAAGTTTTTATTAGAACATTTTAGACCTGTATTGAATGGAGAAATCTACCTTTCGGGAAAAGAGCTATGCAATTTGTTGCATATAAGCCAAAGAACCCTCCAACAATATAGAGACGATGGTTTTTTGCCTTATGTTCAAATTGAGGGTAAAATTCTATACAAAGAAAGCGATGTACTAAAAATATTAGAGGATAATTATAAGGCTATATAACGATTGTCTCAAAACTTACGAATTATTTTTAAGCATTAATTATTATAAGGCATTGAATACTCAAAAGCTAACAATTAATCCATTTCTAAGGTGGGGCTTCTTTTGGCTTCTTTTTCTTTGCCTCAGAAAGAAAAAGAAGTCCGCAAAAAATCCCAAGCGTTTTGCTTATGGAGCGTCGTACTTGTACGGTGTTATAAGCAATAGGCTTGTATACTTTGGTTTTGTTTAAAAAAGTATTTAAAGGAATGAGGAGCTTATCGATAAACCTGTATTGCATAGATTTATCGATACGCGACGAATGTATGTAAAGTCTTTTTTGAACCGCCTTTGCCTTATAATGGCAAAGGCTGCGTGCGGTAGTCCTTTAAATTCAAAAAGAAACCTCTGTGTTTTACAAATCCATTGCGAAACATACCCCAAAGTAAAGAAGTGCCCATTTGTGCCAATGTAGAATTTATAAACAAATCCTGCTTGAGTAAAGCCTCTGCAAGTGAACAACTCGGCGTGTCGTCTGTTTCTTCGGATTGCTTTAATAAGTCGGCAAATTCATCGGTAATAAAAGGGAGTTTCTCAATGGTTTTATATTTCTTTGACTTTGGCTGTGAGTGTTTTCCAATGGTGGATAAAATCACTTGTCCTGTATGCTGGCTGTTTCCAAAATCAAACCAATATCTTGGTTGGTTGCCTTGAAAACGACTACTATTTCCTGAACAATCTTCAATGATGTCCGCAATTTCAAAGCGTGATGAAACACTATCGACACAAGTGATATATAAATTGCTGACAAGCTCGTGAGAATTGTTTTTCTGATAATCCTTTGCAAATTTAATAGTTTTTGCTTTCCAATTCGTGCCAAAAAATCGGTTTACTCGGTTGATAAGTGCCACCGACTTATATAAACCTATTTCGCTCTCGGCAAAAAGTTGTCTGCCTAAATTGGCTTGGCTAATGGTATCATCGTCCCACAAAGTTAAATCAAATCCTGCGTGTCCTAATTGCACCAAAGCGTGGTGCATTCTACCCAAAGCGGTTAAAACTTGCGAACCTGTGCCACCTGCACCAATCAAATGGATAGTTATTGGGTTAGTCGCATTGATAAGGCTGTTATCTATGTAATGTACTTTATCTCTTGTATCCATTATAAAATATCTTTTAGAGTTTTATTATTTTCTTTCAATTCTTTGTTTGGGAATGGCTTTTCCGTATCGATAAGGCTTTTCCAAATATTGGTTATATTTCTCTTTGTTGGGCAATAATTGTCTAACAAATGGCTAAAATAACTTTCAAAAAAATAGGTTTCCCATAATTGCATAAATTCCTCCAATGAGGTTGATTTTTCAATATCTATACTTACACTCCCCATACATACATTAGCATTTTCGTAAACATTAAAAAAAGGCGCATAATACAATTTTGTATGTTCTTGAGGTCTGCAGTTAGATTTCAAAGCGTATATGTTCAAACTATCTTTGGTGGCTTTCCAAAGTAAAGGAGGAACAAAGGCTGTTCCGCTTTGCATTCCTAACCTTTCCACAAAATATAGGGGTCTCTTTTGTGTTTTGGTGTACCATATCAAACTGCCTTTTTCGCTTGGGTTGATGTGCAGTACATTGGTGGGATACGACGAATAGTCTTTCGTTTTATCAATCTGATTTTGAAGAAAATGAAGGTATAAATCTTGGAATGAATTTTAAAAAAGGTTGGAATGCTCAATGGTATTCTACCAATAGTTTCTCTTTGAATTCTGAAGGAACCATCCAAGTGGAAGCCACTTTTTTATTTACCAACCGAACGAATTTCCAAATATTTACTGTAGAACCACAGTCTTGGTTGAATTTGGGAATGAAAATGCAATTCCTTGACAAAAAACTACAAGTAACTGCCAAATTGGAAGATGTATTCAAAAGTGGAAAGGTTCGCGCGACGACTTATACAAGTGGTATAGAACAAAAGTATAGCAATTATTATGATAATCAATTCTTTTTATTAGGGTTGAGTTATAAATTTGGAAATGACAAAATCCGAGTAAATGAACGAACTTCAGGTAATGAAGACGAACAAAACCGAGCCAATTAGTAGTTTGAATTAGTTAGTCAATTGGTAAAAACCACCTTGAATCGAGGTGGTTTTTTTATAAAAAATCTTTTTTTAAAGAGTCATTTCGATATCTTCATCTATCATTTCTTGAACATTCAGTAATCCAATAAAATATTCTTCAAAAGGTGTGCTTTTAGTGTGAGCGTATAGTACACCTCTGGTGGTGCCTACTGTAATCATTGCCAAGTGGGAGGCAAAATCTTTATCTATTTTTAGCACATCTTTTTGTAAAAGTTTTGTTTTGAAACTTTTTTCTTCAATTTCAAAATGACAGGCTACTTCTATATTTATAAATGGTTTGTCTTCTTTTTCTAAAGTAAAAGACAAACTACACGCGATAATGCGGTCTTCTACATTTGCCCCAAAACCAAATCCAACATTTTGATCTACAGGAGCCTCTAAATTTATATTTTTCTCAAATAGAGAGAGTTGAATTTCTTCAATTTTTATCAGTCGAAAGGGGATTTTTAATTGTTTTTCCATAATGCTTAATAATTAGCCATTTTTAAATATGGATTACTATAACTTTTTGATTGGGTTATTTTTTTACCAAAATCAGGAGATAGGTGAATGATTTTAGTGGTGTTTTCCTCATAAACATCCTTCATTTCTTTATAGTTCTTTAACTCTATTTTTCTTTCTGACAAGGGTTTCACTTGTATCAATTCAATATCTAATACATCGCTAATGGTAGCAATGGTTTCAATAGTAAAGTTTTCTTTTCCTTTTACCCATTTACTTACTTGTTGTGGACTTACACCCATTTTTTCGGCTAAATCTTTTTGTTTCCAACCCAATTCTTCGATTCGTTTCAAAATATTCAAAGCAATCTTCTGAGACAGCCTAAGTTGTCTTCTCCTTGCTTTTCTTAGTTTGGCTCTTTCTACAGTATCGGATACCGTATCAGAAACTAATTCTATAAATTTTTCTTTATTAGCCATTTTATACGATTTTATTTGGTGAAATCTTCGAAAGAATCTTTATCAAAAACATTGTTGTCATTCAAAAAATCTTTCACTTTTTTTAATTTGTCTAATTCTCTTTGTGTGTGTACTCTATCTTGCATCGCTCGGTGCATTTTTATGGCACCTCCTGTTATGATATATGTTTCTTCATCAATTCTAATAGCATATACTCTGAGATAATTAGTTCTGAGAGTTCTTCCTACTTTCCCTTTTCGTAAGGATAGTTTCACTTCGTAGTACTCTTGATTATACAATGGTTGAAAAAACTCATCTAAATTTACAGGTTTTGTTTCAGTAATTTCTATAAGAAGATCGTCTATATATTCAACTTCTTTCAGTATTTCTTGCGCTACTTCATACTTTGTTTTGTTGGGAGGAATGTCTTCTTTTAAATCATTCAATAATTTAATCAAACGATCAGTATCATTCCATAATTCCAATAATCTATCGTACTCATTTTCCTTACAATCTTTATACTGGATTGCGTATAAATAGGGTACAAATATAGGAATTATTTCCATAAAATCAACTTATAAGTTTATTTTTGATTTGAATTTAATTACAAATATAATTAAATCGTTTTTATATATAAACTTTTAGGTTGATTTTTTGTTTTTTTCTTGATTCAATAGTTAGTGTTGGAGAGAATAAAAAAAACTGGATTTGTCTGCCAATAAAATGGTTTATGAAACGCATCTTTAACGGCGATAAGTGCCGATTACAAGCCAATTTTTAAACTAAAAATAAAGAAAGAGGGTGTCCAAAAAGTCAAGACACCCTCTTTTTTTTGTTGATTTTCTCTAAAATGTTTATCTTAGAGGTGAAAAAATAAAATCATGTCAAAGGTAATTTTTAAAACGCAACCAGGCAACTGCCCGGAGTTATTTCCAGAAAATATTTTTGATAAAATCCCCGAAGACCATCCTGTTCGTTTGGTGGATATGGTAGTAAACTCATTGGATATCAGTGATATTCTTAAAAAATATAAAGGTGGTGGCACCTCAGCATATCATCCACGCATGATGCTTAAAGTTTTATTTTACAGTTATTTATCAAATATTTATTCATGTAGAAAAATAGCCAAAACGCTTCAAGAGAATATTCATTTTATGTATATCTCTGCAAACTCAACCCCTAACTTTAGAACCATTAATGATTTTCGTGGTAAAATTTTAAAAGATTCTATTGAGTCCTTGTTTTCAGAAATTGTTAAGATATTAGTTGAGATGGGCTATGTAAGCCTTGATGTTCAGCACATTGATGGCACAAAAATAGAAGCAAAATCCAATAAATATACATTTGTTTGGCGTAAATCAGTTGAGAAGTATAAAGATAAATTAGAAACTAAAATCAAGGGGGTTTTATCAGAGATAGAACATCATATTTTGGCAGATAATCAAGAGGCAAATCAGGAAAAGTTACCTAAAAAGATAGATAGTAAAGAGTTAAAAGAACGCCTCTCTGTTTTAAACAAACGCTTAAAAGAACCCTCGAAGAAAATAGCAAAAGAACTTAAGAAACTTCAAGATGAGCATCTTCCAAGGTTGGAAAAGTATTAAAAAGACTTAGAGATATTAGGCAATAGAAACTCTTATAGCAAAACAGATCCCGATGCTACTTTCATGAGAATGAAGGAGGATTATATGAAAAACGGACAGTTAAAAGCCGCTTATAATCCTCAGATATCGACCGAAAATCAGTTTATTACTCATGTTACTATTCATCAGACGCCAGGTGATACTACCACCTTAGCCTCTCATTTGAATAGTTTTGAACAATCCCATGGCAAACAGAGTAAAGAAATTGTTGCCGATGCAGGTTATGGGAGCGAAGAGAATTATGAGATGCTGGAAGAGAAAGATATAGAGGCTTATGTAAAGTATAATTACTTTCATATGGAACAAAAGAAAAAAGTGAAAAACAATCCTTTTTTAACTCAAAACCTGTTTTACAATGAAGCCCAAGATTTCTATGTGTGTCCTATGGGACAAAGAATGGAAAAGGTGGGATATGGTAAGCGAACTTCAGATAATGGATATGAGTCGCAGGTTACTTACTATCAAGCCAAAAGATGTGAAGGTTGTCCTTTACGAGGGTTATGTCATAAATCCAAGACCAACCGAAGAATAGAAATAAATCACCGACTTAATTTCTTAAAAAAGAAAGCCAGAGAAAAACTAATGAGTGAAAAAGGACTTTATCACAGAAGCAAACGACCTGTTGAAGTAGAGACAGTATTTGGTCAGTTAAAAAGCAACAACCAATTTAATAGATTTACATTTACAGGCTTAGATAAGGTAACATTAGAATTTTTATTGATGGCAATAGGTCATAATTTAAGAAAAATGGTGGCAAAAAATGCCTTATTAACACTAAAAACAGCCAAAAAAGTGGACCTAATTGCCAATCAGAGACTTTACGTGACATCTTTAATCAAACCAGAGAGAAGAAAACGAAAAAGTTACTCAATAGTTACATTTGATTTTAACAACCTAAAATTTGTAGCATAAAAAAAGCGACACCCTCCCAAAAAGTGTGTAAACTAAAAAGTAAGGGTTTTGAATTACAATCTGAGCCTTTGTTCAAATATAAGCATAAATTGATTCAAAATCAAGCCCCAGTTTTTGATCGGCATCGACCATTTTCTGGTAGCCTCTCTTATGGCTAAATACACCGACTTTGTAACCGCTTCGTCTGTAGGGAACGACATTTTGTTTTTAGTGTATTTTCTAATTTTTCCGTTCAGATTTTCAATTAAATTGGTGGTGTAAATAATCTTTCTGATTTCAATAGGGAAATCAAAAAATACGGTGAGTTCGTCCCAGTTATCCCGCCAAGATTTTATGGCATAAGCGTATTTATTCTCCCATTTATTGGCAAAATCCTCCAATGCCACCTTGGCAGCCTCTCGGTTAGGGGCGGTGTAAATGAGTTTCATATCTTGGGTAAAGGCTTTTCGGTCTTTCCAAACCACATATCGGCAAGCGTTTCGTATTTGTTCATTTGTTTTTTATAGTTTTTAAGGTATTCACGAATGCTTTGCATTTGATGCACCACACAAATCTGCGTTTGTGATTCAGGGAAAACAGAGCGAATCGTTTGGGTAAATCCGTTTAAATTATCGGTTGCGGTAATGAGGATATCTTCTACACCCCGAGCCTTTAAATCGGTTAAAACATTCATCCAAAAAGCCGAGCTTTCATTCTTTCCAAGCCACATGCCGAGCACCTCTTTCTTGCCCGAACGGTTTAAGCCTACGGCAAGATAAATGTTTTTTTGAATGATTTTTGAGTTTTCTCTGACTTTAAACACCATGCCGTCCATCCAAACGATTAAATATAAATCCTCTAAGGGTCGATTTTGCCAGGCGACCATCTCAGAGACCACGGCACTCGTGATGCGCGAAATGGTAGAGGCGGAGACCTCAAAATCATACAAATCCTTAATTTGTTCCTCTATATCGCTCACGCTCATTCCTTTGGCGTAGAAAGAGATAATGATTTTTTCCAAGCCTTCAATGATGTTGTGCCGTTTAGGAACTAAAGCTGGTTCAAAGCTACCTTGGCGGTCTCGAGGCACCTGAATTTGGTCTTCTCCAAAAGAGGTTTTTATGGTTTTTGTACTCGTTCCATTGCGATAATTTCCGGCTTTGGATTTTTGGTACTTTTCATTGTCTAGATGAGCATCTAACTCGGCTGAAAGCATATGTTCTACCGCTTTTTTGTGCAATTCTTTAAAGAAAGAATTAAGGTCTTCTCCGTTTTTAAAGGACTTGTAGAAATCCTTGTTGTTTAATAGTTCTTCTTTGTTCATAACCATGTAAATTTAATTAAAGTATTTTTAATCATTAAAAAGTTATTTCCGAAAATTTTTTTGAGCTCTGGTGGCTCAAAAATTTTCAGAATAACTTTTTAGTTTACACAGTTGGTGGGAGACTGCTTTAAAAAAATCCCTTTCGTTGATACTTACTTCTTGGATTTCTACCATTTTAGGTAAAAAATATTTCTTAAAATAGCATTGGCACTTGCTCTTTGGGGACGCTTTTTTGCTTGTCTTTCTGTACCTCGTTTTGGTCTTTGGCTCGGTGTACCCATTCTAAAAACTCCGCCAGTTGTTGGCATAATCGTTCGTTGCGTTGTGTGTTCTTCTGTAGTTGGGGTAAAGTTCCCTTGATGATATGTTTGTTTTGCATAATTCATTTTGTTTTATTTGATTGTTCCTTTTTTAATAAATTCCTTGTCTATGTAAAGTTGGATTTCTCCTTTTTTAAAGCCTTGATTTAAGGCTATATACTCGATATAATCATCATAGGCTTTGCCTTGAAAATTCTCGCCTATAAGGTTTTTAAAAATTACCCTAATCGCTGTTATATCGCCTTTTAATATCCATTGTCCGTTTTGGTGGATTTCCGCTCTGTCTTTTGTTTCCATAACTTAATGTTTAGCCTTTTGTTCCCATTACACTCTCAAATCTATAAACCACGCTATCTTCTACAATTTGAGGGGCAGACACTTTCGAGGTGGTAAGTATCGGATATTGATTGCTGTAAAAATTTAATACCGCATCGACACTCCATTGTGGATTAGGGTCTGCCAGTTCAATTTCTTGTCCGTTATCTTTAAGTTTAAATACTCTTTGTAGTTCTGTTGCTAATAACATAATCTCTGTTTTTTAAGTTTAATCTATTTCAAATAAATTCGGCTGAAACAATGCTGAAAGTTCCTTTCTTCGCTTTCTAATTTTTTCGGCGTGTTCGGGATATTCTTCTACACTAGGCAGTTTCATCCACGCTTCTCTCGGTTTTTCTTGCTTAGCGAGTTCCTCCACCTTTTCCATAAGTTCATTGTATTTCTTGGCTCGTTTTTCTTTCTCTTTCTTTTCCCTGTCTGCTTTTTCTTTTTCCATTTGTGATTGGCGTTTAGCGATTTCTTGTGCTTTTAGATAATTTTCCATATCTACCATTAAAGAAGATGTGCTTTCAATCGGTTTTTCTATGGTTGCAAAAAATTGCTCGTCTAATTCTTCGGCTGTTCCTTTGATTATTAGCGATGGGATAAGGTTCTTCGCCTTATCCCCACACGCATCATTGTTTAATAATATGGATATTACTATGTTTTCAGTATCTTTTCTAATGGTTAGATGGAGGGTTCCCTCTATTTCTAATCCTGCTATTTGTTTGAAAAAATTTGTGTTCATTGTTCTTAAAATTTAATTGATTACTTTAGCTATTGAATATCCTTTGTCTGTGAATTGGTAATCTTCTTCCGCAAACATTTGTATGATATATTCATCAGCGGTTAGCCTTTCGTATTCTTTTTGCAATTCTTTGTATAGATATTGGTTTAAATCATTTAAAACACTTTCTGTCCATTTCAATAGTTTTTCTATTTGATATTCAATGTGTGGATATTCCTTATCATTATTTCTAAAAGTGTATTCCCAGTCAAAGTGTAAATGATAATATCTGTGTTTATTATAGGTCTTAAAAGATAGGTCTATATATCCGTTTTTGATAAGCTCAAGCACCCTTTTATCCATATCCAATCTATCAAAATCAAATGCTTGGTTAGGGGCATAATCTTTCCATTTTTCTTCTCTAACGGCTTGTATAAACTTTCTTATATCAAGTATATTACACGCAAAACTACTTCCGTCGCCTTGAGAATAAAATCCACTAAAAAAGATTTCAAACGGATTTATATCTATTTCCAATTTTGAGCATATCTTCATAAAATCAAAATAAGTGTCTTGCCACCAACTTGTGGTATTAACTTCTTTGTGTCGGTACTCTCTCAATACTTTTTCTTGTACCTCTGTTTCTAATTCTTCATATTTATAGATTGATATCGTAATTTTTTCCATTGCTACTCTATTTTGTGTTGTTTATTCTGTCTTCTAAAAGAAGGGCTAAGATTTCCCATTCGCTGTGGTATATCTCCTCTGCAAAAGTGTAAGTACCATCATCTTCATTCCATTGATACTGCTCAAAATCTTCATCTTCTAAATCATACTCTATGAGAGTCCCCTCTTTATAAATTGCTTGTCCGTATATTAAGTTCCCTAACTCTTCATACTCGTGTACAAAATCTGTGATACCCACCTTTTGGGCTATCTCGCGGACTTCTTCAAGGTTTGGCACCCACTTGGTTTCATATCTATAGATGCCCTCGCCTTGTTGGTCAATACTGAAAAAGTAGGTGTTTCCCTCCTTGATAAAGTTAGGTAGTTGTCCGCACTCCTCTTGCTGTTCCTTGTCAATCATCTTTTGAAAGATAGTATCTACCTCTTGGATTTGTTCTTCTATCCCCTCAAAGGTTACATTGTTGTTGCACCAGTTTGCCATTGTCTTGTGGTTTTATAAAGGCGATTATATGATATAACCGCCTTGGGGTTAATATTTGATTTTTCGTTATTCTCTGTTAGTTGTAATTAAACATATCCGCTCCGTGTTCTGCATATACGCTACAAAGGTCAAAGGCTTTTTGTCCCCTGCTTTGGGCTGTCCCGCCCATTACTAGGGATTTTAATTTGCTTTCTTCATCTCGGTAATTACATACATTTTGATAGTACCCAGTAACGGCGTTGTATGCTCCAAACAAAGTTCCTTTGGTAGTTTCCATTTGTTGGCTCTCACTTAATTGAGCATACATAAATGCGTCTTCTACGCTGTTTTTAAACATACTTGATAAGCCTTGGCTATTCCCTTTCTTTAGATGTTCTAATGTCTCCTTGTTCGGACACAATGCCAATTCTATTAACTTTCGCACTTCTCGGTCGTTTACTCGGATTTTTGCCCACTTGTTAAAGGTTCCCTCTAATCGGTTACTTAATTTATTAGCCAATCCCATTACCTTGTGTGCGTTGGCTAATCGCTGTTTTGCTCCTGAGGTATGGCGAATACGAATAACATTATTCATATTTTTAAATGCTGCATTTAATGTATTCTGACACACTATTCGAATAGGGGTAAAGGCGGCGGTGATACTTCCGCTTCCGTCGTGACTCGTGGTTAAGAAAATATACTTTTCCGTTACATCATCGCCGTTCCCCACTCGGATATAATCGGGTAATTTAGCGGTGATAAATATGCGTTCGCCTTTACCTAATGCTCCTGCGGTTTCGTACAATATTCCATCGCCTCCTCCGACAATCTCATCAAAAAAGGCAAATGCCTCGTGATTTTGCACAACTTGATAATCTTTACCTACTACGCCCAAAACCTCATTAGTATCCTCTCGCATCGTGGCAAAGGCGTTCGGCACTTCGATTTCACTGTCGTAAAACTCTATTCCCTGCTCGGTGGTTATGAGTCCTTTGCCTTTGGTGTATAAAGGCTCTTTGCTGACTTCAAAGTTCAATCCTGCGTATTGTATGGCTTCTTTACTCGTTGGGTGTTCACTTACGATTTGTCCCAATCCGTGCCACGCTTTTTCTTTTACACTGAAAAAACTATACTTCCCTGTTCTGCTGTTGTAATTAATGTTATGTGCCATTGTTCTAAAATTTTAAATGTTCCTAAATGTTTTTTTGTTATTCTGTTCATTAAAATGGTAAATCGTCTTCGGTTTCCTCAATCGGTTGTGGTGTTCCCTCTCCGTTGTTTGTTTCCGTGTTCTGTCTTTGTCCTCTTGCGTGTAACTTAATTTTTGAGGTATGAAAATTAAGCCCTGCTTTGGGTTCTCCGTCCTTGCTAAGCCACGCCCTCGCACTTACTCGCCCTGTGAGTTCTACCAAAGCTCCTTTGGTTAATATCTTGGCTACATTTGTACCTTGCCAATACGCACAATCGAAAAAAGCGGTCTGCTGTATGTCTTCGCCCTGCTTGTTACGATAGTGGTCGTTTACGGCAATTGAAAAGTTTACTACCTTTCTGTCGTTAGGAAGTGCTTTCACTTCTGCATCTCTTGTTAATCGTCCTGTAATGTTCATCTTATTTAATTTTTAAAATTGATACTGCTTATTTAAATACCCATTCTCTCATAGCCTGCCCACGCTTTGCTCTCTTGCGAGGTGGTGTTGATTTTTTTTTATTATTCGGTAATGAGAGGAAGAGCGGTTTCGTTTTAAATCCATTACTAATAAATCTACTTTTGTATGTTTCATATTGACCTTTTTTTTATTCGTTTAAAGAGTCGGAATATGCTGGTTTCGTTTCGAGGGCTTATAAAAAGTAGTGTTTAGCCGTTGCAAGGTTTTTCAGAAAAATACAACCCCAAAGGGTGTGGAGATTTTTTTGAAAACCCCAGGGTTTGACCTTGTAAAGGCGTTTAGAACACGGAGATACTTTTGCCCTTCGACTACGAAAAACCGCATTTCGACCATTTTATACCTGCGAAAAAAAGGTGGAAATAGAAATCCTAATACAAAAGACAAGCATTAGGTAAATGGATCCCATCGAAACTCTAAGCGCTGTATCGATTAACGAATATTTTTATCTCTGTTAGTTAAGGTTTATTTCTAAAAAAATTACCGCTACAAAACAGGGAAGAAAGGGAATGTTTTGTAGCGGTAGTTTGGGTAAGTTTGAAAATTCTTAGTAGCGTTTTGGATAGGGTTTTTCTCTGAAAAATCATAGCCAATGTGCTACAAGAATAAAAAAGCAACTTTTAAGCATAACTTAAAGACAAATTCTGCAATTTTTGTGAGGCTAACTCCATATCTTTGCTAATCTTAGTATTCGTAATTTTTGCATAAATTTCCGTTGTATGAATATGCTTATGTCCAAGCATTTTACTGATACTTTCTATCGGAATATCCTCCGTAAGCATTAAGGTAGCAAAACTATGCCTTGCCCAGTGAAAAGTAATCGGTTTATCACGAAAAATCCCACATTCATTCATAATGATTTTGATGTATTTATTACAAGTAGCATTACTTGGTACAGGAAGTAAAGCACCATTTTTGCCTAAGCCCTCATACTTCTTTAAAATCATCTTGGGTATTTCTAATAATCGAACATTACAAGGTATTTTTGATTTTTGTCGCCGTTTGATGAGCCACTTATGACCATCAAAAAACTCCTGTAAATGGGCAGGGCTAAGTTGGTATATATCAATGTAGGAAAAACCTGTAAAACAACTAAAAAGGGCTAAATCTCTCACTAATTCTATGGTCTTTCTCACTTTTTTAGAAAAATCATCAGAAGGGGTGTATTCAATGAGTTTTATAATTTCAGATTTCAAAAGATAACCTCTATCTTTGGGTATGAGTGTATTTTTATAATGCCGAAAGGGATTGACAATAATTAGATTATCGTCTAAGGCTCTTTTTATGGTTCGCAAAAGTGGCCCCATATTACCATAAATACTATTGTGGTCTAAACCTCTTTCTATTCTAAGGTAATAATCATAATCATCAATAAAATTTTTGTCAAGCTCTATCAATTCTATATCATCTCTGTGAAGTTTTTCTTGAAGAAATCGCTCTAAGTTTCCATAGGCAGTTTTATGAGTATTATAACTTCCTGGTGCTCTTAATTTTTTCTCAACTTTAAGTGCAAAATCTTTAAGTAAGCCTTGAAAACATTTTAATAGGGTATGTCCAGAATGTTCTCTGCCTAAATATCGATCTTTTACTTTCTTTGCGGTTACATATCCTTCATATTTAAGCATATCGCTATAAATATTTTGGATATTCGTTTCAATAGCCTTTAACTTTTTATTGATTTGTTTGGCTTCATGGGTTTTTCCGCACACTTGACTATTTTGTAAATCCAACGAAGGAGATAAGCCTAACTTCGTAGAAAAGGGTTCATTCTTTCCATTGATGGTAATTCGAGCCATGATGGGAAGTGTGCCATCGGCTTTAGGGCTTTTTCTTTTTAGGTAAAATAATACCGTGAAGGTTGTTCTTTGCGTTTTTTTCATCATTCTATAATTTTGAGTTACTAAATTAATTTCTATTGAGTAACAATGAAAGATGAAATATTGCGCAAAACACTGAAATATAGCCTGTTTAATAAAAAACTTTGAATGCTTATCAGGTAACTGATAAGTAACTCAACTTTGTCTTTTTGAGGCTATTTTCAGTGATTCTCTGTCGGAACGTTAGAGGTAAATGAATGTTTAATTCACTACTTCATAGCTGGTTACATTTTTTTACCTACTTTTGCATTTTTAATGAATTTTTATTTTAAAATACAAAAAAAGCATAAAATCAATTTTTCAGATTTTATGCCTTAATCTTTTCAGTTATAATTTTTCTGAGTTATTCATCTCACTCCAAGCTTTCAACTCTTGTTTAAGCTCTTCTGCACTTATTTTTAAATTGTTAATAGAAATGCCTACGGGCGAACCGTATAATCTATAATTTAATTTATTAAACATTTTTTGCCAAGGATTTTTGCTACGCGCGATAATGCGTTTGGGGTCTTTTAAAATTATCATTAAAAATCGTTGATTCATCGCATTTGTGGTTTGGATTTGCTGGATTTCAGCCCAAGGAATAAATCCTAAAGAAACCATCGTCGTGTTATCTGTAATCCCTTTTTCGTTGATAATGAGTGCAGACTTTTTGCTAAATAATTGTATCAAAGCAATAATGCCTACAAGACCAAAAAACACCAAGCCCGAATAGGCAATAATTTTAGCAAATACACTCCTAAAAAACGCATTTTCTGGCGCAGACAAAATCCAAATACTAATGGATACAAAGAATAAAGACCCAATAAGTGCCCTCCAAATTTTGCTTTTTTTGACTTCAATTCTTCTTTCTCTCATACTATCAAAAAATATCATTTAAAGGTACAAAAAAAATCGCAAGAAATTCATTTTCCTGCGATTTTGTTTATTGCTAAATTTAATTTTAAAAATCGTATCCTACCTTAAATCCTAAATCTAATACAGTGCCGCTCACATTGTTTTTTTCGCCAAATGTAGTCCCGTAGCCTAAGCCCACTCGAAACTCATAATTAAAATCTTGCGCAAAATTTCTACGAATCCCAAAAGTAGGTACTATATCTAGTTTATTGATGAGTCGCAAATTATCATAATTAGAAATCGAAAACCAATCTGGTGTGTAATTCACTTGTAATGATAAATAGTTGGCACTGTTGTTTTTAATATTTTTACCTTGTTCTTTTCGGCTCAAAATATTGTAGTAATATTTAGGTTGAAGCGATAATTTTGGATATAGAATAAAGCCTGTTTTATCATAAAAATTACCACCCCAAACGCCCACATTCAACCCAACTGCCGAACGCAATGCAACTTGCTCAGAAAGGCGAGTTTCGTTGTTAAGATCTACACCAAAAAGCCCTAACTGCAAACCAGTTATGCTTTTTTCTACCTGCGCTTGGCTAGCATTGAATGCCAACAAAGCTGCCGCTGCTAATAGTACTTTTTTCATATGTTTATGGTTATGTTTTTTTGGTTTTAATATATTCAAAATCTGAATTTTAAAGAAATATTTGATTGCTGTGATTTAAATACTTAAAAAATTCAATCAACTTTCATTTTTTCACTTCTTTAATATTAGCACTTGTATTTCGGACAAATTTAATAAAAATATAATTAAATGAACATTTTATTTATAATTTTTTAAAACAAAAAAATAGACACAAACCTCAAAAGAGAAATGTGCCTAAAATCTATTTTTTTAGGAAAGAAATTTTAATCAATATTAAGCATTGATGATTTTTTCCATTTTTTCTTTTTGCTCGTTGGCTAGCTCTGCATCTACCAAAATTCTACCACTGTGCTCGTCTAAGATGATTTTTTTACGCATAGCGATTTCCATCTGGCGTTGTGGAGGAATGGTAAAGAACGATCCCGCAGAAGCTCCACGCTCTACTGGCACTACTGCCAATCCGTTTTTCACAGACGAACGGATTTTTTGGTAAGCTTTCAATAATTTTGGATCAATCTCTTGGCTATATTCTTCTGTCAATTCGTTTAACTTAGCTTCTTCTTTTTCTGTTTCTTTTACGATGTTATCAAGCTCAGATTTTTTGTGGTCTAAATATTCTTGATAATCTTTGATTTTTTGCTGTAAATCTTCTTGTTTTTCCCTCAAGAAACCGATTTTAGCATTAAATTCTTTGATTTTTTTCTCGCTATGCTCGATTTCAAGTTCTTGGTATTCAATCTCTTTAGACAATGCCTCAAACTCACGATTGTTGCGCACATTGTCCTGTTGTTTTGTATATTTTTTAATCAAAGCGGCAGCTTCTTTCATTGCTTCTTTTTCCTCTTTGATTTTCACCTCTAGTGCTTCTACATCTAGCTCTGTAGAGGCAAAGCGTTTTTCTTTACCAGCAATATCATCTTCCAAGTCCTGAACTTCCAATGGGAGCTCTCCTCTCGTGTTGCGGATTTCGTCTAAACGAGAATCTATTAATTGTAGGTTGTATAAGCCTCTTAGCTTTTCTTCTACACTTGCTTCAGTGCTTTTATTTTTAGCCATAATTTAAAAATAATTAATTGGGTTTGTGTTTACCTTAGAGGTAAGGAATGCAAAATTACTAAAATTTTCTGAAAGATAGCGTGTTATATAAAATTTATTGAATTGTTCTGATTCATAATGCCCTACATCGCACAATAACAGCTGATTTTCTGCCAAGAAAAAATCATGATATTTTAAATCTGCCGTAACGAAAGCATCTGCGCCTGAGGCTTTTGCTGCGCCAATGGCAAATGCGCCCGAACCACCTAAAACGGCTACTTTTTTGATTTCCTTTTTTACCAAAGCCGAGGTTTTAATACACGGCGTGCCGAAAACTTTTTTAAGCAATTGGATAAATTCCTCGGCATTCATGGCTGCTGGCAATTCGCCAATTTGCCCCATTCCTGTGGCGAGATCTTCGTTTGCCAAAGGAAAAATGTCGTATGCCACTTCCTCGTACGGGTGATTTTGTTTTAAAGTCTGAATAGCTTTCCCAATTTCGTGTTTTTTGATTAAAATCTCTACACGCTCCTCCTTTACTTCCTCTCGCTCATTGGATTTGCCCAAATACGGATTTGCGGATTCGTTGGGTTTAAAAGTACCTGTGCCTTGGGTGCTAAAACTGCATTCGGTGTAGTTGCCGATGATGCCCAAATTTGCTTCAAAAAGGGATTTTTTGACTTTTTCGGCATCGTTTTGTGGCACAAAAAAACTGAGTTTAAACAAAGTTTCCTTATTCGGAATCAAGATTTTTAAATCATTTAAGCCTAATTGTTTTCCGATTTCATGGTTTACGCCCATGAGCTGCGCATCGAGATTGGTGTGTATGGCATAAATCGCAATATCGTGCTTAATGGCTCTGAGCAAAACGCGCTCTACTCGGTTTTTGCCCGTAATGCTTTTGAACCCGCCAAAAATCAATGGGTGAAATGTAATGATTAAACCTGCTTGGTTTTCAATTGCTTCTTCTAAAACTTCTTCGGTAATTTCAAAAGCGACTAATGCTTTCTCAATATATTTTTCTTTATCCCCAAGCTGCAAGCCCACATTATCGAACGACTCAGCGTAAGCCGTAGGAGCCCATTTTTCAAGGGATTGTATGATTTCTTTGATTTGAATTTTCATCGTTTTTTTAAACATAAAGGTTTATGAAACAAAACTAAATGATTTGGCTATAATCTCCTAAAAAAATGGGATTTCTTTTTTTGCGTCGCTCCTATAATCTTATTTATAAAAACTTTAGTATTTAGTTTTTTTTTAACAATTAACCTCTGTCATTTATCCAATTACTATTCTCCTGCTAAGTTTATCCTTAGTGCTTGATTAAAATCCTGTTGATTTTTTTCATCAAAGAAAATATATAATGTCATCTTTTTATAAGCCGAGGAAGATTCCTTCGGAAAGTTATAATAAGGAATTTTGATATATTTATTTTTTATGTTAAACGGAGAATTAAAAGGAAATATTGTGTCTTTAAAAATAACTTTATCTCTATCAAAGTTTGCAATTACACTATCGCTAAACATTTCATTTAAACTTTCAAAATTATATTCATTTTCAGGTATAATCAATAGTTTTTGAAAAGATTCATAGTCCTTACGCTCTATACTTTCCAATATTTTAAAAGCGGTATTTATTGCTTCTTCTTTCCCATTTGTTCTACAACTAGAAAATGATATCAGAGCAAATAGTAATACTATAATCTTTAAACTTTTCATTTTTTTAATATACTATATTCTTAACCTAAAACTGGTAAACTTTTTGCTGACGATTTACAGTTTTGTTTTTTTATAAAAAGAAATACCTACTCGGTCTATATGTTCTATCAGTTTTGGATTTTCAATGGCATGATATATCGATAAATCTACTTGATACGGCAAATAGGTGTCTTCTAGCTCTATTTGAATTTGAGAAAGTTTAGAAAGGTTTAAGTGTTCTCCCTTTAAAGTTAAATCGATATCAGAACCATTTTGGTAATTACCCTTTGCCCGAGAACCATATAAAATGGCTTCATCTATCTCTGGATACTTTCCAAAAATAGATTGTATTGTATCAATATGTTTCTCCTTTAATCCGTACATGTTTTAAGTTGAAAGTTAATCACTCTTCGTTTTTCTCCTTTAATTGATTCATTTTCTTTTGGAATAAAACAAAAAGGGGATAAAAAATAGTTACTATATTCTCGTAGATTTCCTCTGATGTCTCTTCATTGTAAGTATGGCTAGTTAAATTTCTGTTATGTATCATTTTTAGCCAGTTATCTCCATCTTCTATAAGATTTGCTTTAAAGGCTTGTCTCGTTGCATCTCGTGAACCTGTAATTTCTGTATTTCCTTGAAAAGTAAAATAATCTTTCATGACTTTCCATGCAAGCTCATGCGTATATTCAAAAGACTGAATCAAACCTTGTTTTTCTAGTTCACTAAGCGTTTTAGTTTGGTCTAACTGCACGGCATCGGTCAATTTAGACAAAGCTTTATTGTAATTGTCTAATCGTTGTATCCATCGAATATCGGTATTATTTTTCATTCTTCTAATTTTTTCTAGACAAGTTCTCCTATATTTTTTGATTTAATGCTTCCTCTTCAATTAATTGAGCTTCAAACATTGCTTTCAAAAATGTAAATCTTTCATTGAAATCAAAAATCTTCTTCTTCTACATATCTGCCAGTAGTAAGCACATAATCTAATTCTGCCACTCGCTTTTTGGACGCAGAGGCACAAAAAACCTTTAATATCTTCGTAATCTCCAAATTTCCATAGCTATTTTTCTAATGGCTCTTCTACATTCTTGGTTGTTTTTTCTCCATAGTCTTCTTATGCTAACTTAAAATCTATAAACTTATCAAATATATTAAATTTTGATTAAATACTTCAAAAATCATCACCAAAATACTTTACTATTTTTACAGAGATTTTGATTGTGCCAATCTTGATAGTTTACTTCAACTTATTTTTAGCTAAAATCAAATATATTCTTTGCCTTTAAAATTGTTTTAAGTGATTAAAAAACGTGTTCCGAAGTTTTTATCCCCTTTTTCAAAAATTCTTTTTTTTTCGAAGATGTAATCGAAGTAAAATAATAGAATTTAAAAAAGGTAAGATGGTATTTAGTATCCGAAACTTTGTAAAAAGTTGTGGGCACAAAGACACATCTTGCAACTAAAATTACGCATTAAAACCAAAACTCTCAACTAGTTGATTTTCAATAAGAATAAAAATAGATTACAGAAATAAAAAAATGATTAAAAGAATTCTGCTATGTAATTCTACTATGTTACTATGTATATATAATAATATAAAATATTGAGAAAAAATGTAAGTTACTGTTAACTAGTGTTTTTACGGATTTGGGGGTGGTAAGTTTTTTACCAGCTTAGGGGTGAAATAGTATTATTCGTATGCTTCTAAGCGAATTTGAATTTTATGGAGCAAAGTATAAAACATGACTAAAAAAGGGACTAATCCTATTATTAGTCCCTTTTTTAGTCCCTATTTTCTGCAAGTCTTTGTTTTATAGACTTGAATGTGACCCCAGAAGGATTCGAACCCTCAACCCTCAGAGCCGAAATCTGATATTCTATCCAGTTGAACTATGGGGCCAACACAAAAAATAGCACCCTAAATAATTTAAATTTAAGGTGCTTTTTTATTAACTATAAATCTATCTTATTTTTTATACATCACAGATTTTACGGCAGCCACTACCTCTTCTGCTTTCGGGAACCAAGCCTCGTACAATACAGATGAGAATGGAGATGGCACATCTGGAGTTGTGATTCTTTTCACTGGAGCATCTAAATAATCAAATGCTTTTTGCTGAACCATGTATGCTATCTCAGAAGCTACTGAACCAAATGGCCAAGCTTCTTCCAAAACTACCAAACGATTTGTTTTCTTAACTGATTTGATTACAGTATCATAATCTAGCGGACGAATTGTTCTTAAATCAATAACTTCGATATTGATACCTTCTTTAGCCAATTCATCAGCAGCTTTTATCGCTTCTTTGATTACTTTACCAAAAGAAACTACTGTACAATCTGTACCTTCTCTTTTGACATCAGCCACTCCTAGCGGAATTAAATATTCGCTGTCTGGCATTTCCATTTTGTCACCATACATTTGCTCAGATTCCATGAAGATTACAGGATCGTTATCACGGATGGCAGATTTCAATAATCCTTTTGCATCATATGGGTTTGACGGAACTACAACTTTTAAACCAGGACAGTTTGCATACCAACTTTCAAAAGCTTGAGAGTGCGTAGCCGCCAATTGCCCTGCAGAGGCAGTAGGTCCACGGAACACGATTGGGATATTCCATTGTCCACCACTCATTTGGCGCATTTTAGCAGCATTGTTTATAATTTGGTCGATTGCAACCAGAGAGAAGTTAAAAGTCATGAACTCAATGATCGGACGGTTTCCATTCATTGCAGACCCTACACCGATTCCAGCAAAACCAGACTCCGCAATCGGGGTATCTATAACTCTTTTTGGTCCGAATTCAGCAAGCATTCCTTTAGAAGCTTTATACGCTCCGTTATACTCTGCTACTTCTTCCCCCATTAAATATATAGATTCATCGCGACGCATTTCTTCGCTCATTGCCTCAGCAATTACTTCTCTAAAAGTTTTTTCTGTCATGATATTTTTTTCTTTAACTCCACAAATTTATTAATTATACTTGAATATTACCAAGCATATCCATAAAAAATGATTTATTTCACCTAAATTTTTTCTAATTCCTGCTGCCCTATTCCGCTTTATAACAGATAAAGCGTATTTTAAACAATTTCTATTTTTTAATTTAAATTTTTTTTGTACTTTTAGGCTATCGATCATTTTATTTAGCACTTAATAATGTATGAAAAAAACTAAATTTTGTTCAGCACAAGACGCTGTAAAAGCCATAAATAGCGAGAATTCCGTTTTTATCCACACCACACCTATGTCTCCCAATATTTTGGTCGATGCGATGGTGGAACGCGCAAGCGAGCTTAGAAATGTGAAAATTTTTCAAATCATAACGAATGATGATGGAGGCTATGCTAAACCTGAATTAAAAGATAGTTTTAATATTCATAGTTTATTTGTCGGGGGCAATGTGCGTCGTGCTGTAAATTCTCCGCAAGGTAGCTACACGCCTACTTTTTTAAGCCAAATGCCTCGCCTGTTTGAGGAGCGATACATTGATCTAGATGTGGCTTTAATCCAGGTTTCTCCTCCAGATGCGCACGGATATTGCTCTATTGGGGTGAGTCTAGACACTTCTCTGGCGGCAATGAAATCGGCTAAAACGGTGATTGCACAAGTGAATTCTAATGTTCCCCGCGCCTTTGGAGATGGCTACATTCACCTGAGCGAGATTGATTATGCTGTGGAGCACAACTCTCCTATTGCCGAAGTGGTAACGCCTCCGCCATCAGAGGTAGATGCTGCCATAGGCGAATATATTGCAGAATTGATCGAAGATGGCTCAAACCTCCAAGTGGGAATTGGAGCTTTGCCAAATGCTGTTTTGGGCAATTTGAAAAATCATAAAAATTTAGGAATCCACACCGAAATTTTCTCAGATGGCGTGTTGCCTTTGATTAAATCTGGGGTGATTAATGGTAAAAATAAAAGAATTGATACCGAAAAAATCGTTTCCACCTTTTTATTTGGAGCAAAGGATTTGTATGATTTTGTACACGACAATCCTAAAGTGATGCTAAAGCCTTCGTCATATACCAATAATCCTTGTGTGATTAGCCAAAACGACAAAGCTGTTGCCATCAATAGTGCTTTGGAGATAGATTTAACGGGGCAAATCTGTGCCGATACTTTAGGAGCGTATCAATTTTCTGGTGTAGGCGGTCAGCTAGACTTTACGCTTGGCTCCTCCATGTCCAAAGGCGGAAAACCTATTTTTGGCATTAGTTCTAAGACGCACAAAGGCATCAGCAAAATTGTTCCGAGCCTTAAACAAAACGCTGGCGTTACTACCACGCGTGCGCATGTGCAATGGGTGGTTACTGAGTATGGTGCGGTGAATTTGTTTGGAAAAAGCAACAAAGAACGAGCTAAACTCTTGATTTCGACTGCTCACCCAGACTTTAGAGAAGAACTCGACCGACAAGCTTTTGAGCTTTTTAGGTTTGAATAAAACTTAACAACCTACCAGCCGCCACCGCCGCCACCGCCACCGCCGCCGCCAGAGAAACCTCCGCCAAACGAGCCGCTTCCAAAGCCGCCTGATGATGAACCTGCTTTTGAGGATTGTGGTGGCGTCATAGAAGTTGTTACGCTTTGGGCTAATCCGCTATTTAAACCATAGGTAAAGGCATGGAAGTTATAGAAATTCCCTGCATACCAAGTGGGTTCATAGTCTTTTGGCACTACGCCTGCTTCCACCATTTTTTGAAATTTCTTGCCCCAAACTCCATCTGTGCCAAGTACCATGGCATAAGGCAACATTTCCTCGAACACTTCCGGCGTTAATTTCGGTGGGTTAAAATACTGCAACTTCTTTTCTTCGGCAAAGCCCAAATACATCCTTAGCCCTTTGATTAAGGATTGAATTTTAAGCAATTCTATACTTGGTCGCTTAATCAAAATACGATAAAACAACAAAACACTTAGCCCAATGCTCGCAAGCAATCGCGGAATGCTTAAAAAGTAAAAGTCCTCTCCCATTTCCAATAAATACAAAACGGATACTCCTACTAAGAATATACTGGAAATGCTGTACAAAACAATCACTGCACTAAAATTTCGCACAAAGGCTGGAATAGTGAGCAAAAACAAAGTCGCAACTAGCGAAACGATTGAGAAACCTAGTGTATCCTCGAAACCTCCGTCTTTGTACTCATTGATGTAGCAAAATGCTATTAAGGCTAAATTAAGCCCAAAAACCAATAAAATTGGCAAGGTTAAAAGTTTTAAATTTGCCCCTTTTCTGATTAAATAATCATTTTGAACAATCAACGAATCTCTGAATGCTTGCACAGATTCGCTTAAATCTTTGTCATATTTCTTTCCGATGATTTTCTCAGTTTTAGAATGAAATAACTCTTCCATCAAATACTGCTCTTCATCGGGCAGATTTTTGTCGGGTTCTTTTAGTTGGATTAATTTATAGTATTTTTCGTCTGCAAAAAATCCTTTTTTTACGATTTCTTCGATTTTTAAATATCCTTTGATGGCTAAATGCACAATCGCAGCCGAATAAAAACTTGATTTAACGAACTATATTAATAAGCAAATAAAATGAGAGCAAAAATTCCACCATAGGTTATTTTGTTTGATGGGTAGAAACGAATCCATCCACATAAGGTGCATCTGATTTAATTACGGCAAATGCTTGTCTGACGAGTTTGTTAGCAACAGCGATAAGAGCCACTTTGGAAGGCTTCCCGTTGGCTTTCAACCGTGCGTAGCATTCTTTACAGGTTGTGTTTCCACGTAAAGCAGACCACGAGGCGACATAAAGCAAAGAACGCAGGCTCGCATCCCCGTTTCGGTTAATCCCACCTTTGATGTGTACGGATGTTCCTGACTGCTGGTAAGTCGGGCATATCCCGATAAAACGGGAAACCTGCTTTGCATTGTTGAAATAGGAGAATCCTCCGGTAGCGACAATCAAGGCTGTAGCCAAAGTGATGCCAATCCCTTTGATGGATGTGAGTAGTTTAACCTGCCTGTCAAACTCAGACGAAGCCAAGTCTGCAAGTTCGGATTCCAAAGACTCAATTTGGCTTGCCAAAAAAGAAATGGTCTTATCCAACGCTTTCATCCCGTTCTTGTCTTGGAACGGAAGCATAACGAGGGAGCTTTTCAGGTTCTTGCTCGCCGTAAGCTGTTTCTTCAACTGCCTGATAATCGTTTTCTTCTGCTTCAGCAGCATGACGGCTTCAGAGGGCATCTTGTAAACGGGAGGATTCATTTTCTCCCCGTACATGGCAATCATACAGGCATCTTTGGGGTCGGTCTTGGTGACGGTCATCATCATGCGTGAGAAGTGCTTGATTTGTTTGGGATTTACCATACTGGAAGCTATTCCTTGCCTGTCAAGCAGATAAAGAAGCAGAAAGCCGTAATTGCCGGTGGCTTCCATCACACAATGATGTTCTGTTACGGAAAGCGAGCCGATGAACTTCCTGATACCTTTTACGGTATTAGGGTAAGTTTGGGTCTGATAACCCGATACTTTCGGAAAAGCAGCTACAAAGCTGTCCTTGCTGATGTCAATTCCAATGTAAGTCATAACGTCTTTAATTTGGTTGAATACATCCTGTAATCTATCGTCGCCAACACGGGATCATAAGTCCCAACGAACTATCCAGATTTCAGATGTAAAGGCATGGGGACTGAACGTTAAACCCGGTTTCTTGAACCACCCCTTAATCGGTCTTTGTCCATGCCTATATCAAAGTTATAAATTATCAAATTATTAACCAACGTACAAATGTACGACCCTTAAATCATTAAACATTCCCACTGTGCCTGGCGACATATTATTGGGCACATTGAATTGTGGCACCACCACAGGACTGGGATAATCGCGCCCGTATTTGTCCCAAGTTCTATAACAATAGAAAAGTGTGGGAATCAATAGAATAATGGATAAAATCGTAATCCCGTATCGTTCAAGAAAACTAGGTGGCGCAGGTGCCATAACTACCCCTTTAGTGAAAGCCACAGCCACCGTTAGCCCCTCGCCTATGGCTAGGTTTTCTGCTTTGTAGCTCACTGCTCCGTCTCTCGTTTCTATATCACAATCCTGCTTATCCTCTCCATAAGAGCCTGTGTAGCAAGCGGTGCTTTCCACTTTTACGCCATGAGGCAATACAATATTGGCTGAAACCTTATCTGTTGGAAAATCCCAATAGTTTCCGTTCACATTCCAATAAAACTCATCGTAGGTGTCAAAATACCCAATTTGGTTATCTGCCGTGTAATTGATTTGATATTCATAATCTCCAGCTGGCAAAAAGTTGTTTTTACGACCGATGTAGATATAGAATTTCCCATCTCGCACCTCGGTAGAATAAGGCTCCTCTACCCCATCTCTCAATACCGAGCTCACATGATAGTTTACTTTATAGTTTCCTGTATTTTTCTTGCGAATGGTGGGAAGTACTCTAAAAATTCCACGACGGATATTTATGCCCTCTGCATGCACTTTGATTTTTTCCTGTACCTGAATATCAGACGACTCCTCAATCTTTATATCTGAATGAAAATTAAGGATTCGCTCCTGCTGAGCAAATACGGCTAGGCAGAGCAAGAAGAAAAATACAAAAAACCTATTTTTCATATATTTTTTAAGGTCTAAAAGTTAACTTGTGGCACTTCTTTTTCGGCTGGATTGTCCAACTCAAAGAATTGACTTTTAGTAAATTTAAAAATATTTGCAACAATATTGCTCGGGAAGCTATCTATCAAGATATTTTTCTCGCGCACAGTGCCATTGTAGTAATTTCTTGTTTTTTGAATATCATTTTCTATTTGAGTAAGCTGTTCTTGCAGACTTAAAAAATTGGTATTTGCCTTTAAATCTGGATATCTTTCTGCCAAGGCAAATATACCACCCAGAGCCTTAGTGAGCATATTTTCTGCCTGCTCCTGCCCTTGCACACCATTAGCCTGCACTGCTTGATTTCTCGCTTGGATTACTTTTTCCAGAGTTCCGCTCTCGTGTTGTGCATATCCCTTCACGGTTTCCACCAAATTGGGGATTAAATCATGACGCTTTTTCAATGCTACATTGATGGCACTCCACGCCTCCTCTACAAGGGTTTTAAGGCTTACTAATTTATTGTAAACGCCCACGCCATACAACACAAACAAAATTAAGATGACTAAAATTATAATACCTACTGTTGTCATTTTTTTTTCTATATTTTTTAATTGATCTCTACAAAAATAAAAAAAAGACTCAGAAATCAACCATCTGAGTCTTCTTTTTTTAACGCTGTTTTTGCTTAGCTTCGATGCTTAAAGTTGCATGCGGAACAAGTTTTAATCTTTCTTTACTAATCAATTTACCTGTTTCTCTACAAATGCCATAAGTTTTGTTTTCAATACGCATCAAGGCATTTTTTAGATTTTTGATGAACTTCTCTTGTCGGTTTGCGAGCTGAGCGTTTTGCTCCTTGCTCATGGTTTCCGAGCCTTCTTCAAATGCTTTGAAGGTAGGCGAAGTATCATCGGTACCATTGTTTTGATCATTAATAAAAGATTCTTTTATCACTTTTAAATCTTTTTCCGCCTTTGCAATTTTTTCAAGAATCAACACTTTGAACTCTTCAAGCTCGGCGTCGCTGTACCTTTTTTTTCCTTTTTCTTCGTTACTCATATTGTTAAGGTTTTTGAATTGCTATTTTCGTTACAATATCGTCAATTTCTACGACATTTGCAACATTTAGCACTTCAAAAACTTCAATTTTTTCTGCCAAAGTTTCGTTGGCGATGTAATCGTAATTAGCATCTACCGCTTGCTGAATCTCTGGAGTGTATTGTAACTGAACATTGATGCGATCGGTAACTTCTAGCCCCGCATCTTTTCTTAAATTTTGAATTCTATTAACTAACTCTCTTGCAAGACCTTCCGCTTTTAATTCATCTGTGAGTGTAGTATCTAATGCCACTGTTAAGTTGCCATCTACAGCCACTACCCAACCTTGAATATCTTTAGTTATGATTTCAAAATCCTCGATTGGCAATTCGTGCGTTTCTCCGTTTATTTCTAAACTGAATTTGCCTGCACGCTCCAGCTCGTTAATTTGCTCGTTGCTCATTGAACGAATTGCTGCCGCAACATTTTTCATATCCTTACCGAATTTTGGTCCTAGTGATTTAAAGTTTGGTTTCACTTCTTTTACCAAAATATCCGCAGCTTCTTCGTTGCTCAAGATTTTTACTTCTTTTACATTCACCTCGTGTTTCAGTAGCTCGGCAATAGACTCCAATCTTTCTTTCATTACCTCATCTAGTGCAGGAATCATCACCTTAGTAAGCGGTTGTCTTACTTTGATTTCGGCTTGTTTTCTAAGGCTAAAGAGCATACTTGTCGCTTTTTGAGCTAAGTGTGTTCTTTCTTGCAATTCATCATCGATTAGGCTTGCATCAGCTTTCGGGAAATCTGATAAGTGAACAGATTGTGTTTCTCCCGCCACCGCGGTTAAATCCTTATACAATCTATCGCTAAAGAATGGTACAATTGGAGAAGCCAATTGTGCTACGACTTTCAATACTTCGTACAAAGTTTGGTAAGCAGCAATTTTGTCTTCAGAATATTCGCCTTTCCAGAAGCGTCTTCTGTTCAAACGAACATACCAATTACTTAAGTTATCTCCCACAAACTCTTGGATTGCTCTCGCTGCACGCGTAGGCTCATAATCTGAATAGTATCCATCTACTTTTTCAATCAATGTGTTTAATTCAGATAAAATCCAACGATCAAGCTCTGGGCGTTTTTCAACAGGAACCTTTGCCTCTTGGTTGGTAAATCCATCTACATTGGCATACAATGCAAAGAACGAATATGTATTATATAAGGTACCGAAGAATTTTCTACGAACTTCCTCAATTCCTTCTAAATCAAATTTTAAGTTTTCCCATGGTTGTGCATTCGAAATCATGTACCAGCGTGTTGCATCTGGACCATATTTCTGAATGGTTTCAAACGGATCGATGGCGTTTCCTAAACGCTTAGACATTTTTTGTCCGTTTTTGTCTAAAACTAAACCATTAGACACTACATTTTTATAGGCAATTTGGTCGAAAACTAAAGTTGCAATCGCGTGCAAAGTATAGAACCATCCGCGTGTTTGGTCTACGCCTTCTGCGATGAAATCAGCAGGAACGATTTCCTCTAATTTTTTATCGCAAGAGAACGGATAGTGCCATTGTGCATAAGGCATAGAACCACTATCGAACCAAACATCGATCAAATCAGATTCGCGTTTCATTGGTTTGCCTGTCGAAGATACCAATGTGATTTGGTCTACATAATTTTTGTGTAAATCTAATTTTTCATAGTTTTCTTCTGAATAATCACCTGGTACAAAATCTTTGTATGGATTTTCGGTCATCACGCCTGCTGCGATAGCTTTTTCCACCTCTTCCATTAACTCCTGTGCAGAGCCAATGCATTTCACCTCATCGCCTTCTTCTGTGCGCCAAATTGGCAATGGGATTCCCCAATATCTTGAACGAGAAAGGTTCCAATCCTTAGCCTCTGCCAGCCAGTTTCCGAAACGGCCTTCTCCCGTAGATTTTGGTTTCCAATTGATGGTTTTATTCAATTCCACCAATCTTTCGCGTTTGTCGCTGATTTTGATAAACCAGCTGTCTAGCGGATAGTATAAAACAGGCTTATCGGTACGCCAACAATGTGGATAAGTGTGATTATATTTCTGAACATTGAAGGCCTTGTTTTCTTCTTTTAACTGAATAGCGATTTCTACATCTACAGAACGCTCAGGTGCTTCGCCCTCGTTATAATATTCGTTTTTCACATATTTTCCTGCGTATTTTTCAGGAGCATGCGAAGTGAATTTCCCTTGCAAATCTACAAGCGGAACAGGGTTTCCGTGGTCGTCTAAAACGAGCATTGGTGGCACACCGTTTTCCTCACTCACTTGGACATCATCTGCACCAAAGGTAGCTGCAGTGTGCACGATACCTGTACCATCTTCTGTGGTTACGAAATTACCCGCAATCACACGGAAGGCTTGGTCTGCATCTTTATATGGCAATGCCCAAGGCAATAATTGCTCATATTTAACCCCTACTAAATCTGCTCCCGTAAAGGTTTTTAGAATTTGGTAAGGAATCTTTTTATCTTCGCTTTTATAATTTGCAAAATCCTCAGGATTATCGGTTTCTACGAATTTCCCGCCGAATTGCTTTTTCAACAATGGTTTTCCGATGATTACGGTAATTGGCTCAAAAGTATATTGGTTAAAAGTTTTTACCGCGACATACTCAATCTTTTTGCCCACGGTGAGTGCCGTGTTCGATGGCAAAGTCCAAGGAGTAGTCGTCCAAGCCAAGAAATACACCGCGCCATCTAAATCTTGCAAAGCAGGGCAAGTTTCTTTTTTAGCTCTGAACTGAGCCACAATCGTAGTGTCGCTTACATCTTTATAAGTCCCAGGCATGTTCAACTCGTGCGAGCTAAGCCCTGTCCCCGCTTTTGGAGAATATGGCTGAATGGTGTAGCCTTTATAAATTAAGCCTTTATCATAGATTTGTTTCAATAGCCACCATACCGATTCCATGTATTTAGATTGGTAGGTAATGTATGGATCTTCTAAATCTACCCAATATCCGATTTTATGAGTTAAATCGTTCCAAGCATCGGTGTAGCGCATTACCGCTTCGCGACAAGCTTTGTTGTAATCTTCTACCGAGATTTTTACGCCGATGTCTTCTTTAGTAATTCCCAATTCTTTTTCCACGCCAAGCTCCACTGGCAAGCCGTGCGTATCCCAGCCTGCTTTACGCTTAACTTGTTTGCCTTTTAAAGTCTGGTATCTACAAAAAATATCTTTGATTGAACGCGCCAATACATGGTGAATTCCAGGCATTCCGTTGGCTGAAGGTGGTCCTTCAAAAAATACAAAAGTTTCGTTTCCTTCGCGAGTTTCGATACTCTTTTTAAAGGTATCGTCTTTCTCCCAAAAATCTAATTCTTCCGCGGCGACCTTTACCAAGTCCAACTGCTTGTATTCTGGAAATTTATTATGCATAATTCTTTAATTGTTCTATTTAAAATTCTCAAAAATTGAATGTCTGCGAAATTAAGCATTTTTTTCTAATTATGGGATTAAATAACGCTGATTTTGAACACTTATTTAGATTTTCGGGGATTTTTTGGGCTAAATCCTCAAAATCGTTATCTTACTCACATGAAGGATTATGTAATTCATTGGTTTCGTAGAGATTTAAGACTAAAGGACAATACCGCACTACACCACGCCATTCAGCACAAAATACCCGTAAAATGTATTTTTATTTTTGACACCGAAATTCTAAAACATTTGCCCAAGCAAGACAAGCGTGTTGGCTTTATCTTGCAGCAACTTTTAGCCTTAAAAAAGTCCTTGCGAAAGCTGAATTCAGACTTATTAATCCTAAAAGGAAATCCCTCCGAAATTTGGAAAGATTTAGCCCAAGATTCACATCTAAAGGCTGTTTTCACCAATCGTGATTATGAGCCCTACGCGCTCCAGCGAGATGAAAAAGTGCAACGACTTTTAACCCAAAAAAATATCGAATTTCACACCTTTAAAGACCAAATTATTTTTGAGAAAAACGAAGTGCTCACGCAAGCGGGCGAGCCTTATAAAGTGTACACGCCCTACAAAAATCAATGGAAAAAGATTTTGGAACCCGCTCGGGATTTAAAGGCGTTTCCCATAGCACTCGAAAAATCCAATTTTTATACCTTTTTTAATGATGATTTTGAAACGCTGGAGAGCATAGGGTTTGAAAATGTGGAAATTCCTAATTTGCCCACCGATTTGCAAAACATCAATATCGATCATTACGAAAAAGAGCGAGATTTGCCTTACTTAAACGACGGCACTTCCAAGCTCGGCACGGCTTTGCGTTTTGGGACTTTGAGCATACGAGAAGCCATGCGCTATGCCATGCAGCACAACGAAACTTTCTGGAACGAATTGATTTGGCGCGAGTTTTTCAGTCAAGTTTTGGGGCATTATCCAGAAGTGGTTTCTAAGGCTTTTAAACCAAAATACGATTTTATTGCTTGGCGAAACAACGAGCAGGAATTTGAACTTTGGTGCCAAGGAAAAACGGGCGTTCCTATTGTGGATGCGGGTTTGCGAGAGCTGAACGCTACGGGCTTTATGCACAACCGTGTACGCATGATTGTGGGGAGTTTTTTGGTTAAAAATCTCTTGATTGATTGGCGATGGGGCGAGGCTTATTTTGCCGAGAAATTAATGGATTTTGACTTGGCATCTAACAACGGAAATTGGCAATGGGTGGCAGGTTGTGGCACCGATGCTGCCCCATATTTTAGAGTATTTAACCCCATTACGCAGGCAGAAAAGTTTGACCCAAATCAAAAATATATCAAAAAATGGATTCCTGAATGGGGCACGGCTAAATATCCCGAGCCTATGGTGGATCTAAAATCTAGCCGACTGCGTTGTTTGGAAGTCTATAAAAAAGCGGTGAAATCCTCTTAATCTTTTTACCGACCAAAGCTAAAAGCAAGCCCCTCTCTACGCGAGCGTTCCCGTCGCGCGACGGGAACGCTCCCATCTGCACACACGAACTATCCCGTAAATGAACGCAAACGCTCCCGCAATGTCGCGCGAGCCTTCGCGTTGAGATAAGAACCTTTTGCGCATAAAAAAAGCCCTCACTAGTGAGGGCTTTCATACCTTAAAATGGCTCAAGACTACTTCTTGCTATATTTCTCGTATTTCACGGTTTTGAGCATTTTGCGAAGTGCCTCGCCTGGGCGAAACTGTATCTTGTTGCCCTTAATCAAGCTAGGATTAAACTTTTCTTCCGACGCTGCTCCTTCGCTAGTAAGGCTGACTTGGAAATTCCCAAACTCGCCAAACTTCACTACTTTACCATCTGATAAATGACGAGTGCAAGTCTTTATCATCTCATTGAGCACTGCCAAAACATCGGTATCGCTCACCGTGGTAGAACCGCCAGAAATCTCCTCGGCGATTTCTTTAAGGCTAATATCTCCATCTGCCTTAGCATTGGCATACCACTTGCCGGGCTCTTCTCTCTTCTGCGGATTCTTGCGCTCCACTACATTGTATTTTACTGGCATAATTTCTTATTTTTTGATTGTTAATTCTTATTTATGATTCATATTCCTATTTGTTATTCATATATTAAATGCTTCTTTTTGTGGGGTTAATTCCCCACCTTTCCCATAAGGGAACAAAAAAGCCTGCAAAGTCTTTGTATATGTGCCTTTACAGGCTTCTTCTTTCAACCAACTTTTTTCCTTGATGAAAAAAGTTGCAAAGTCCGCGACAGCGGAGTATGTGAGTCAAGAGCAAGAGAAATGGGCTACTGCGTACCGCAGGACTACGCGGGCTTGCCTCCCTTTCTCCCTAGGCTAATCCCTCGGACGCGCTCCGCTCCGCCTACTGCCCATGCACTTGCTCATTAACGCTTCGCTTTGTTCGAGCTGGAATGCTCGAAACTTACGCGTGGTGGTGAGTGAAGGCAGGTTTAGGGAGAGCCTCCATAGCGAACTTGAAAGCTTTAGCTTTCAAATAGCGGAGGCGAACCCCGTGCCGCTAGGCAAACCGCTGCCTTCGCTCTTGATCTTTTGCTTTCACATACTCTTGCTCCAAGTCTTCGCAAGACTTTCTATCAAGAGAAAAGAAGAAGAAAGAAAACACCCCCCCCTATCAAGCACCCCCTTCAAGAGGGGAATGAAACCCCGCTAATCCTTGAGGCAACGAACCGGCTGCCCGTAGGAACGATTGGCGCTGAACATGTTGCCACTGCTTGAGCTGAAGCCCAACTCCCATGCGTTATTGCTACCATTCTGCGTAGACGACCAATAGTAGCCGCCGCTACCTGTGCTGTTGAACTGCGAACCATTGGAGCTGTAGCGGTAGCCTGCAGCGGGAAGATTTAACTGACGCTCTTTCCACATATTTGAATTGCCTGAACCCACTTTGCTGAACAATTGTTCCCACTCGGACTTAGATGGAGTATGATACCCATTTGGACATGGATCATGATAAGTGGTTAAACTTGACGACATATCTCTACTCCAAGACAGATTTGAATGAACTACACGTCCTGAACCAAAACTAGTCCAATCTACTAACTCATGTCCATTTGCCTCTCTACCCCACTGGAACAACGAACCATATGCCTTATAATCAGTCTTACTTGTAGCCTGCTGGGTTGGATTAAAGTGTGGAGAATTAACATTAGCATAATCCGCTCCTAAATTGTTATTTAACCATGTTCTGCCATCTGGGCCTGTGATAGGAATATAGATAAACTGGTGCTCTAATTTACCATTGGTTTTCACCCCAAACTTCTTATCTGGGATACCGCCTCTACCTTTTAATACTACAGTTGCTCTACTTCCGTTTATATCTACATTAAATGTGGCTATGTCATAGGATTTCCCTGGCGCTAGTTGTTTTACTAAATATTCGCCATCACCCTCTACCTTTACTGTGGCGGTAAGCTCACCCTTTACGCCAAAATTACCGCCTGCTATATCCAAGGTTAAATTATTGGCATCATTCCCTTGCCCTTTAGCCGCAGCTACCGTTTGGCTAAAAGCATTATAAGAACCCTTACCATTAGTATACGGGATTTTTATCGTTACTTTATTACTGCCATTGTCTATCCTTCCTTGTATTTTGGTCTGGTTATACACTAATGATACTGTATAATTAGGCTGGGCATTTTGCAAAGTAGCACTTCCTAAGCCTACCACAGTTTGCTGGTCGGCGGAAAGCCCTAATTTCTCAAATTTAGCTACTAAGGTTCCTGCCTCTGGCGTACCCTCTAACTGATAGGTGAGCACCCTGCTTTCTCCTCCATTTAACGAAACACTGGTGTGCTGCCCTTGCTTAACGCTTACATTGCCCTGCTTGGAAGCCCCACTAGAGGCGTTCTGTATGCTCACAGCATCAGAAAAATTAACATTTGTTATCCCTACAAAACCATTGTTCACTAACTTAAACTTAACCGATTGACCATTTAATGCTACGCCACCAATAAACTGTCCACTCCAGCCGGCTGGCTCCACACTCACATTTTGAGACTGCTTATTGTTCACATCAGGAATACAACTCCACTGGTGTACCCCATTCACTACCCCAAAATACATCTCTAAACATTTCTTGGTTGTGTTAAAAATCATCGTGCCCACGGCAACATTCTCAAACTTAGAACGCTCCTCGGTACTAAAGTTTGGGAAGGTTACCCCTTGTGCTTGGGTTTCGTCCTTCTTAAACAACTCATCGTTCCGAGAGACTTCCAAACTTGCATTTGGGGTAGTGGTATTCACCCCCACTCGCCCCTCTGCATCTTGCTGCGCAAGGGCTACACCGCCCACCAGCAACATTCCTAGAAGATAAAAACTTCGTTTCATACTTTTTTACTTTTTTAAAATTAAACTTTATGGTTTTATTTCGTTTTATTTCTTTCTATATCATCAAGGATTTTGTATAGTGTTTCCTTTTTGCAGGGCTAATTCCCCTCCCTCTTTACAATTACTCCATATACTCCGCTTTTGCAGACTTCTTCTTTCAGCCAACTTTTTTCCTTGATGAAAAAAGTTGAAAAGTCTGCGAGAGCAGAGTATGTGAATCAAGAGCAAGTGAAATGGGCTACTGCGTACCGTAGGACTACGCGGGCTTGCCTCCCTTTCTCCCTAGGCTCATCCCTCGGACGCGCTCCACTCCGCCTACTGCCCATGCTCTTGCTCATTAACGCTTCGCTTCAACGAGCTGTAGGTGAGCGAAGGCAGGTTTAGGGAGAGCCTCCATAGCGAACTTGAAAGCCAAAGCTTTCAAATAGCGGAGGCGAACCCCGTGCCGTTAGGCAAACCGCTGCCTTCGCTCTTGACTTTTTCGTTCTTTTGGGTCAAGCCAAAAGAACAAGAAAGAAGACACTAGCACTATACAAAATCCCAAAGAACTTCTCATTTATATCGATTACAGCTGTAAAGCTGTGCTACTTTCAACAAAAAAGCCTTACCATGGCATTAGGGGCATACCACAGCAAGGCCAAAACTTAAAAACGATTGTCGGCTATTCCCATAGCGAACATTACTAAATAACTCTTTTAGTCTCTCGACCAAAAAAATTAAGTATGAAAAAAAACATTCTACTAGGAAGCGCGTTCCACGAGAGTATATGAAAACAAAGTATTTTACAGTGTGGGGCACTGCAAAAACATTTCTTTGTAAAAAAACATAAAGCCAAAGCTCCTAAACGGAACTTTGGCTTTAGTCTCTTTATACAATATAGTATAGCTAGCAACAAGCTAGCAACAATATTTTTGGTTTTTAAATAAAGGAAAGAAGCATTTGCACAAGCAAATAGACAAACTATATTATAAGGTATATAATTGTGTGTGTGTGTGTGTGTGTGTGTGTGTGTGTGTGTGTGTCTACACTTTTTCTCGAACTAAGCAAGAAAAAGTTGTTAAATTTATCACAATTCATTATATGTGGCACACGCTGTTTCATAGACAGGGGCAAAGCTATAAAAAGTTTTTATAATCGCAAGCATTTAGCATGTTAAAATTACAAGTCTTTTTATTATACGCCAAGTACAATTACAAAAAAAAAAGCCCCTAAATCTTAAATTAAAGCTAAAGAGGCTTTTTTTAAAACATTATGGCTTTGGCTAGTTTACCATGACTTCATCTACAAAAATCCATGCGTCGCCGCCCTTAGGTGGATGTGCAATGTTTTTGATAAAGATTTTCACAAATTGTGCTTTTTGATGCTTAAATGCAAAGGCATAATTCTTTAACTCAGCCAATCCATTTTCCTCATAAGGCTGTTTAATTTCGCCCACTTTTTTAAAACTCTTGCCATCAAGCGAAACATAAGCCACCACTTCTAGCGGGAAATAAATACCCGAACTTTGTTTTTGCATCATGCCCACTACCACTTCGCTCATGTCGATAGGTTGATGCAAATCAAGTGTAATAGTGGCATTATCTCTCAACCATGCCTGCCATTGCCCATCGTGGAAATCCTCGGTACCACGGAGCAAATTCACCATATTGGTCTCGTGCTGACCTTGATAGCTTTTGTGATACATTGGCTCGTAACTTACCGTTGCGCCCACTGCTTTATGGAATTTAAATGTTTTCTCATACACATTATTGATAGGCTTTCCGTCTTTAAACAAAGAGGCACGCACGGTGCAGTTTTTCGTAATCTTGATAGGAGAAGTGTATTTTTTAGCATTTTTGGCTAAATTTTTATCATCAATGGTATAACGAATGTCCATAGCAGTTGGAATTTCGTTGGACAAAGTCAGCCAAATTACATTTGGATCTTTTTCATCTATTTTTTCTTTTCCCGTAACTTCGTAAATGCTCTTTGCATAGTTGATGCCCAATCGGTCGAAACGATCCATCATCACATACACACGAGAGAAGAAATCCTTGATGTCGCGCTGCTTAGGCGAAGACCACAACACTTCTGACATGGCAAAAAGACGCGGATACAACATGTACTCCGAGTGCTTTTCGTTTGGCACAAACTCCGCCCATAAATTGGCTTGTGCTCCTAGAATATGATGTTTTTTGTCGGGTGCAATCTGTGGTGGAATAGGATTAAACTCATAAACTTTGCTAAGCGTTTTGTATCCTCCAATTGCCAAAGGCTCGTTTTGTGGCGTTCCTTGATAGGCATCAAAATAGGCATAGTCTCCTGGCGTCATCACAACATCGTGTCCTTGATTTGCCGCTTCGATTCCGCCATCAAAGCCACGCCAGCTCATCACCGTAGCTTCGGGAGCAATGCCGCCCTCCAAGATCTCGTCCCAACCAACTAACTTTCTGCCATGCTGGTTCAAATATTTTTCGATACGCTTAATGAAATAACTTTGCAATTCTTTTTCATCTTTTAAGCCTTCTTCTCTCATTCTTTCTTGGCAGTGCGGACAAGTTTTCCAGTTGGTTTTGGTAGCTTCATCTCCCCCGATATGAATGTACTCCGAAGGGAAAATCTCCATCACTTCATCCAAAACATCTTCCAAAAATTTAAAAGTTTTTTCCTGTCCTGCACAGTAAATATCAGTAATTGGCCATAGCCCACCTGTTGGTACCGTAACGGGTTTGCCTTGGCAAGAGTATTCGGGATAAGCTGCAATTGCACTCGTAACATGGGCTGGCATCTCGATTTCTGGCACTACATTGATGCCACGCTCGGTGGCATAAGCCACGATTTCCTTCAGCTCTTCTTGGGTATAAAAACCACCATAAGTAGCTTTTTCGCCAGGTTTTTGCGGAGGGCGAGCGTCCCAATGTTTATCTTCGTGGTCTGCACGCCACGCGCCTACTTCGGTAAGTTTTGGATATTTCTTAATCTCAATTCGCCAACCTTGATCATCTATTAAATGCAAATGAAGTGTATTCATTTTCAACAAAGCCAAACGATCGATTGTGCTTAAAATATAATCTTTGGAGAAAAAATGTCTTGACACATCGAGCATCACGCCACGCCATTTAAACTCTGGGAAATCTGTAATGTTTTGCGCTTGCACCGCCCATTGTTTCTTGATTAAATTTCCCGACTCAATTTCTGGCGGAAGCAATTGGCGCAAAGACTCATAGGCATACACAAAGCCTGCTCGGTCGCTTGCCTTTAATTCTATAAAATTTGGATTTACTTTTAAAGTATAATTTTCTGGTTTTAAATGAGTATCTTCTTCAAAACCTATAAAATTCGTTTTAGGCTTTTGGGTAACGATGGGCAATTCGTAGCCCATTGCTGGCTGGAATTTAGCCTGAATTAATTCCGCTACATAACGCTGATTTTCGTTGGAAATGTAAATTTTGGTTTCAGGCGAAAATACAAAAGCTCCCATTTCATATTCCACCTTTTGCGGAACGGGTATGATTTGATCTTTTTGAATTGTGCTAAATGCTGTTTTTTTTGGCTCAGCATTATTCTGCACCGCGGTGCACGACAAGATTAAGCCAAAAAAACCAAGACAAAATAATTGTATTGTTTTCATTTTCGTTTCATTAAAAAATAAAAAAAGAACCAAAAAAGGTATTTTTTGCCCTTTTTTGATTCTCTCATTGAACTTTAAATTATAAAGAATGCTCTTTGGTAAATTGAATTAGCTCAGAAATATGCGCAAAAGCCAATCCCACATGGGTGTCTGCTGCGCCATAATAAATTGCAATTCTATCTTTTTCAAAATCATGTAACGCCGCACAAGGGAACACTACATTTGGCACATCTCCTACCAATTCATAAGGTGCCGCAGGACCTAAAATATAGTCTTGTGTGCGATAAAGCACTTTGCTCGGGTCGTCCAAATCCAGCAAGGCAGAACCCATTGCATAGCGATAGCCGTTGCAAGTGCGGATTACGCCATGATAAATGACTAGCCAGCCTTCTTCTGTTTCGATTGGCACCGCGCCTGCTCCTACTTTTAGACATTGCCAAGCACTATCCTCAAACGGAGTGGCTCCAAACACAAAACGATGCTCGCCCCAGTATTTCATATCTGGGCTATAGCTTAAGAAAATATCGCCAAAGGCTGTGTGCCCGTTGTCGCTTGGACGGCTGAGCATACAATATTTTCCGTTGATTTTTCGTGGGAACAAAACGCCATTTCGGTTAAATGGTAAAAAGGCAGTTTCGCACTGATAGAATTTTTTAAAATCGAAAGTGTAGCCCACCCCGATAGAAGGTCCGTTGTAGCCATTGCACCAAGTGATCCAGTAACGATCTTCGATAAAAGTAACACGCGGATCGTATTTATAATCAGAGTGAATCATCTCGGTATCAGGATCCTTGGCAAAATCAATGGGATTGTGTTCAATCTCCCAATTCACTGCATCTTTACTAAATCCTGCAAAAATATTCATTTGCACCGCCTTGTTATCGCAACGGAACACTCCCGCAAAGCCATCTTCAAACGGCACAACGGCACTATTGAAAATACTATTAGAACTAGGAATTGCGTAACGATCTATGATTGGATTTTGGTCGTATCGCCACACGACATCTTTGGAGCCCTCTGGACGATCTTGCCATGGGATTTGTACTTTGTTTTGCATTATATTATTGATTTTTCATTTAACACAAACAAATATACAACAATTTTAATTGTATTTTTCTATGATTTTTGATGTGAATTTTAGCTTAAACATCTCAAAAAAACAGATTGCACCAACAAAAAGATTCAACCCGAATGAAAATCCCAATAAGTACCCCTCTACACAAAAATCATTCACAATCACCTTAAAATTAAACATTTGAATATCTTTCAACTAATAATTAAAGGCGTTTAAACGGATTAAAATTTGATTTATTGCCATTTTTGAATCAAAAATCACTTGAAATTCATATTTTTAATTATATTTTAACATTTAAATTGTAACAATCCGATATTTTTTCCGTATATATAAACCCGAGCTTTCGCTAAAACCTTGAAAAGTTTGAAGGCTTATTTCACTGAAAATTAAATATTAAAACTAAAAACACCATATGCGCCAACTAAAGATTACAAAACAGGTAACCAACCGTGAAACTGCGTCGCTAGACAAGTATCTACAAGAGATTGGTAAAGTAGATTTGATTACTGCCGAAGAAGAGGTGGAACTCGCTCAAAGGATTAAAGCTGGTGACAAAATTGCGCTAGAAAAATTGACTAAAGCCAATTTAAGATTCGTGGTATCGGTTGCTAAACAATACCAAAATCAAGGACTTAGCCTTCCAGATTTGATCAACGAAGGAAACCTAGGACTCATCAAAGCCGCTCAAAGATTCGACGAAACGCGTGGTTTCAAATTCATTTCTTATGCCGTATGGTGGATTCGCCAATCTATCTTGCAAGCCTTGGCAGAGCAATCTCGTATCGTGAGATTACCACTGAACAAAATCGGCTCTATCAACAAAATTAATAAAGCCTATGCTGCCCTTGAGCAAGAGCATGAGCGAGCTCCATCTGCCGAAGAAATTTCAGATCAGCTGGATATGACCGAGGAAGATGTAAAAGAATCCATCAAAAACTCTGGACGCCATGTCTCTATGGACGCTCCACTCGTGGAAGGAGAAGACTCAAACTTATACGATGTACTCCGCTCGGGCGAATCTCCAAACCCAGATCGCGAATTATTGAACGAATCGCTACGCATCGAGATTGAGCGTGCTTTGCAAACGCTTACCCCTAGAGAAGCAGATTTAATTCGTTTGTATTTTGGGCTAAACGGACAACATCCAATGACATTGGAAGAAATCGGTGAAACTTTTGATTTAACTCGTGAGCGTGTAAGACAAATTAAAGAAAAAGCCATTAGAAGACTTAAACACACTTCAAGAAGCAAAATTTTAAAAACTTATCTTGCGAGATAACCCCTCACAAAAAGGGCATAAAAAACAAAATCGCTGAGTTCGAAAGAATTCAGCGATTTTTTGTTGCAATAATTAATCAATAAAAAATTATGAAAAAAGAAAAAAAAGCCTTCAAGCTACGCTTAAAGACTCGTAGAGCGGGAGACGGGACTCGAACCCGCAACATTCAGCTTGGAAGGCTGAAGCTCTACCAATTGAGCTACTCCCGCAATTGGACTGCAAATATAAGACGGAATTTTAAAATACCAAACTTTTCAAGCAAATTTTATTGAAAAATTTTTATATTTTTATATACAAATCTGATTTACAGTAATTTATTTAAAAACATTTCTTGGCTCAAAATTTGGCTCTTGATAGAAAAAAGAAACAATCTTGCCTAAAAAACGATTCAAAATTGGATTTTTTGCCCTAGCAAACACAAAAACTTCCTCTGGCGTCGCCCCAACCGAGCTTTTAATCTCTAAAGCGGTGCGAGAAAATATGATTTTGGCATATTTTGAAGCAATTCCCGCCGAAACCATTTCATACAACATGCGCAAATACAAAGCATGCGATTGCAAATACCGAGCATCGTAACCCAAAAATCCAGATTCTAGCTCATTTCTGTTTTTAATTAAAGTGTAAAAACATACTAGCTTCTTATCTAGAAAACCTGCAATAAGCTCAAAATCGTCTTTTAGCTCTTTTTTAAGCGTGTAAAAATAATTTGGTGGCAAGACATAGGAATTTTACCTCAGCATTTTCAAAAACGCACTGATATTGCTTATAAACCTCATTTTTATACTGCTCAATTTCGTTGAGCGTGAGCGTGCAAAATTGTAAATCATTGGATTTCTTAAACGCACGCTTGGCTCGAGTGCGATATTTGGTGCGCATCGCTTGCAGATAGTCCGAAAATTCTCTCCAATTTTTGCGAAAACTCATCACCATATTGGGCTGAACTTTAATACCTGAAAACTGAGGCAAAAATGCCTGAATTTGCTTTTTTTCTTGAAGATTAAAATCTTTGATTAAAGTAATATTTCGCTTAATTCCTGCATGTTTTTCTATCAAATCAGCAATTTGATCCAGATGCTTGTAAAAATAATGCTCCGCCGCTGTGTTGGCAAACACCGCTGCGTGATTTCCCGTGAGCATCATATTCCCAAAACTAAATGCCGTGAATTTAATTTTTTGCATAAAACTTTTGGAAATCCATTTTTTTTCGCTCACTTGCGAAAGATCAAAACTCAACACCTGACAAACGGATTTTGCCTGAATTTTACCTTCATCCCACAAAACGACATAGAATGTTTGGTAATTCTCAGGCATACTTTTTTCTGTAGCTCTCAAGTATTTAGCACTTAAAAAAACATCATTCGCCAGCTTGCCCCATTCGGGAGGCACATCCTCTATTTTGCTAAATATTTTTATCTCCACTATTGAATCAAATCTAAAAATTGATTTTCTGTAATAATTTTTATGCTTTCTATGGCTTGAGCTTTTTTCAGTTTTGAACCTGCTTTTTCGCCCACTACCAAATAATTTAAGTTTTTAGACACCGAAGAAACGATTTTCCCTCCGTTTTTCTCCACCATTTCTTTGGCTTGATCACGGGTAAAAGCCGTTAATTTCCCTGTAAACAAGAAACTTAAACCTTCTAATTTTTGAGAAAGCATTTCCTGTTGCTCTGCCTGCATTTGTAGTCCAAAAGACTTTAAATCCTCTATTAACTGCTGATGCTCTGGCTTTGCAAAATATTCTTTTACACTCTCGGCAATGCGAGTTCCGATGGTATCTACCGCCTCCAGCTCTTCGATCGAAGCTTGCATTAATTCATCTATACTCGGAAAAGCTTTGACTAATTTTTTAGCCACCGTTTCGCCCACATAGCGAATACCTATTCCGTATAAAACCTTGGCAAAAGGCATTTTTTTGGACTCTTCCAATGCGTGAATGATATTGTCTGCCGACTTCTCCGCCATGCGTTCCAGTGGCAAAATGTCTTCTTTCTTCAATCGGTATAAATCTGCAATATTATTCACAAGATTTTGCTGATACAAAAGTGCAATGGTTTCTGCTCCAATGCTTTCTATATCCATCGCACGACGACTCACAAAATGCACTAATCTCCCTTTGATTTGCGGCGCGCAACCGTCCTCGTTTGGGCAATAATATGCTGCTTCTCCCTCGTTTCTTTTGAGTGGCGTTCCGCACTCGGGACATTCTGCAATAAACTTCGTAGGCTCCGTTCCTGCTGGTCTTTGACTCAAATCTACGCCCACAATTTTCGGGATAATTTCTCCGCCTTTTTCTACAATCACGGTATCACCAATTCTTACATCTAATTTCTCGATGATATCGGCATTGTGCAGAGAAGCCCTTTTCACCGTGGTTCCCGCCAAAAGCACAGGGTTTAGATTCGCCACAGGCGTTACAGCTCCCGTTCTCCCTACTTGATAATCAATTGAATTTAATTTTGTATAAGCTTGTTCGGCTTTGAATTTGTAAGCAATAGCCCATCTTGGCGATTTGGCTGTAAACCCAAGCTCATCTTGCTGAACCATAGAATTTACCTTTACCACGACTCCATCGGTTTCGTAAGGCAATTCATGGCGTTTTTGATCCCAATAATGCACAAATTCTAAAATTTCTTGAATGTTATTGCATTTTTTTCCTGCATTTGGCACTTTAAATCCCCAGTTTCGAGCAGTTTCGAGCATGTTTTGTTGCGAATCAAATGGTAAATTTTCGCCCGCCACATTATACATTAAAGCCTCTAATCCTCGCTTAGCCACCTCGCTTGAATCTTGCAATTTGAGTGTTCCGCTGGCAGTGTTACGCGGATTCATAAATGGTTCTAAACCTAATTCTTCTCGCTCATCGTTCAACGCATTAAAAGCTTTTAAGGGCATAATGATTTCACCTCGCATATAAAACACAGGAGGGCACTCTCCATTGATTTTCAACGGAATGCTACGGATTGTGCGAACATTGGTCGTAATCTCATCGCCCATGATGCCATCGCCACGCGTTACGGCATGCGTGAGGTTTCCGTTCTCATAGGTTAAACTAATTGAAGCCCCATCGTATTTAAGCTCACAAAAGTATGTAACCTCGCCTAAATCTTTTTCCACACGCTGTGTCCACTCGAGCAAATCGTCTTCTGAATAAGAGTTTCCTAAAGAATACATGCGATAAGCGTGCTGCACGGTCGGGAAATTTTTAGTTACACTACCTCCCACTCTTTGCGTAGGCGAGTTTGGATCAAAAAACTCAGGATACTGCTCCTCTAAATCTTGCAATTCCTTTAGTTTCATATCGAAATCAAAATCAGAGATTTCCGATTGATCTAAAACATAATATTGGTAATTATAATGATTGATTTCTTGGCGTAGTTGCTGGATTTTTTCTTCGATACTCATAGTAAAAGCTTAAGGCGTAAAAATATAAAATTTGTGTGTTTTTTTCGTAGCATTTAGGGACAAAAAAAGCCACTTGCTGAGCAAATGGCTTGAATCTTATTCAAAAAAACTGAATTATTTTACAGCTTCTTCTACTTTTTCTGCAGCGTTTTCTACCGCGTCAGTTTTTTCTTCTACTTGATCTTTAACATTGTCTAGAACTTGACCAGCGTTGTCAGCAGCACCGTCTACAGCTTGTAGAGTTTCAGCAGCTTTAGCTTGGATCTCGTCTAATTTTTTTTGCAATTCAGCAACTTTTTCTTCTGCAACTTTAGCAGCAGCTTCGTCTCCTTTAGCTTTAGCTTCTTCTAATGCTTGTTGAGCATCGTTTAATGCTTTTTGAGCATCAGCTACTTCAGCGTTAACATCTTCTTGAGCGTCAGCAACGTTTTCTCCTTGTACGTTTTCTACGTCAGTTGCAACTGGAGTTGCTTCGTTGTTTTTCTTTTCGCATGAAGTGAAAGTGAATGCTACAACAGCAACTAATGGTAATAATACTTTTTTCATTTTACTATTTATTTTAATTTTAATATTAGTTTGTTTTATCAACTTAGGTGCAAATTTAAAACAAAGCAAAATTCTCAACAAACATTTTAACATTTTTTTATTGAGATTTTTTGATTTTCTGCTTTTTTAGGATTTTTTATCTGCTTCTAAAACGGCTTCTATATTCTCTGCCTCGCTGATTTCCTTTACTTTACGGCGATATGGACGAATGATGAGACGCACCCCCTTGTTGTATTGAAAATATTGGATCACCCAGTTTACGAGTGCTACTACTTTATTTCTAAAGCCCACAAGCGAAATTAAATGCACAAACATCCAAATCATCCATGCAAAAAATCCTGTGAATTTGAATTTTCCGATGTCTGCCACTGCCTTATTTCGCCCAATGGTAGCCATGGATCCTTTATCGTTATATTTAAAGGCTTTCATTTCTTTACCTATGCTCAAGGCGTTGAGGTTGCGAGCCAAAAGCTTTCCTTGCTGAATGGCGGGTTGTGCCACCATCGGGTGCCCATGCGGATAGTCCTCGGACTGCATACAAGCGATATCTCCTATGGCATAAATATCTTCTACGCCCAATACTTTGTTATACAAATCCACTTTGTATCTTCCTCTTTCCACGGATTCCTCTGGCATGCCGTCGATAGTGCTACCTTGCACTCCTGCTGCCCAAATCAAGGTTGAGGTTTCAAAATTTCTGAGATTGGTTTTGGCTACTTTTCCATCGTAATCTTGCACAATGGTATTGAGCCAAACATGCACATCCATCTTTCGCAAATATTCGGCAACTTTGGTCGAAGCTTTGTCTGAAAAACCTGGCAATAGTCGATCTACCGCTTGGATCAAATGCACATTCATTCTTCGGATATCTAAATCGGGATAATCATTTGGCAAAACATGATTCTTTAATTCAGAAAAAGCTCCTGCCAATTCCACGCCCGTTGGCCCACCTCCTACGATAACGAAATTCATCAATCGTTCGCGCTCTGCCAAATCATCTGTCAGCAACGCTGCCTCGAAGTTCTGCAATACCAAATGACGCAAATCCAAAGCTTGCGGAATCGATTTCATAGGCATAGAATAAGTTTCTATGTTTTTGTTGCCATAATAATTGGTCTTAGAGCCCGTGGCGATAACTAAATAATCATAGCTTAAATCCCCAATATCGGAATGAATTTTCTTGTTTTGGGTATCGATACGGCTGATTTGCGCGATTCTAAAATGAAAGTTTTTTTCTTTTTTGAATAAAGTTCTCACGGCGTGTGCGATAGAATCTGCCTCTAGCCCAGCTGTAGCCACTTGATACAACAATGGCTGAAAGGTGTGATAATTGTTTTTATCAATCAGCACGACTTGCAGATTTTGTTTGTTGAGTTTTTTGGCAAGGTTAAGCCCCGCAAAACCAGCACCAATCACCACGACACGCTTGATACTTAAATCAGGAATATTCATAAACTTCGTTTTATGGCTACAAAGTTACGCTATAATTTTTTAGCAAAAAAACTGTAGGGGCTTTCTGCCCATCAAATATCCATTTAATTTGGGAGATATCTGTGGCGTTGTATAAATCTCGATGATTACTCTTTTTCAAAAACATACAACAAATAACCTGAGGTGGATACGGCAATATATTTTTCATTCATCTGTATTTCTTCTATCTGTCTTCTGTTTGCATCGGTAGAGGCTTTATTCTCATCGTGCAAAATTTCTTTTCTCCATATTATCTGCTCAGTTTTTGTATCAAATAATAATACCAAACTTCTGATACTTCCTTTTTGAGGCTTGGCACTTACGGCTATTACGCCATCGTGATATGCCATTGTTTTGTTGTCTATGATTTCTGTGGGCAGTTCTTGGCTTAAATCATAATGAGTTACTTCAAAAGTGTTGGGATTCATCTTGGCAAAACCTTTGTCTTTCTTTTGCCATATGTACCCGTCAAATAAAAATAGTTTTCCTCCAAATATAGTCTGTGCTGGATTGTTTAATACCTCTCCCGTTTGGGCATCTAATACAAAGGTGGCTCCCTTTTTCCAATCCTTGGTATGGGCAAAAAATACTAGCCGGTCTCCTACCACGAGCACTCTGCCCTGGTAAACTCCTGATGGAGCATTGAAGTAATCGGATATATTAAATTGCCATAGGATTTCATTGTTAATATAATCATAGGCAAATAATTTTGAAAAATCATTTTTAAGTAATATAGTTTTTGCATCAATAAAACAATAGATAGCTCCCATATCTTTTAAAATAGAAATATCTATTTTTTTTATCAATTGACCATTTAAAATGTCATAAAAGAATAATGTTTTTTCATTGTTAAAAATGACAATATTATTATAAGATTTTCTTCTATACATAAACTCATCATCAATTTTTATTTCAATTTCATTCAAATTATAATCAAATACAATTTTACTATCTGTCAGTATATATCCATTTACCATATATAGAGATAGGCAATCTATTTTTTTACTCCTATTATTTAAAATATCAGTCAAAAAATTTTCTGATAAGACAAAAATATTATTGATTAGTAAAAAATCTTGGATTTTATGTAATATTTTATTTAATGAATATTTTCTCATAATTATCTATAAGTTGTTTATAAATTCTATCATACTTATTTGTATCTCTTAATCCTTCTTTCATTGAGTCTGGAAGAAGATTCTCTATTTTTTGAATAGGTAATTTCTCAATCGCCTCTCTATTCTCTTTTAAATATTTTTCAAAATCTGCTTTGGTAAAGTTTTGCCCATAGATTTTCCATTTAATTTGGTCTAGGCTGTTGGTTTTCTATTCAAACACATACAGATTATTAAAATGTTTACCTCTTAAATACAATTTTCCATCGTGATATATAGGTGCATCAAAAAACTCATCTTCCTCTTGCGGAAAATCTTGCAATAATTCTATTTGTTGCGTTTGTATATTGATATATCCGAACTTTGTTTGCAAACCTCTACCACTTACAAACCATAATTTATCATCATAAATAGCATTTATATAGGGTTCTAAATCATATTTTTCTATATCTTCTATTTCTTTTTTGAAAATTAATTTTCCTGTTTTAGGATTAAATACTTGATAGTTGCTATAAAAACCATAATACAATTGGTCTGCTTCATTATAAGCAGTGGCTTGAATAAAGTTACGCTCATTGGTTACCTCATACATATCTTGCCATATTACTGCTCCTGTTTCTATATCTAATCCTGTTAATAGTTGATTTTTTTGATTTTCATTATAGGCTTTAAAGAATAATATATTGTTTACCAACTTTGGTTTATTATCAATATTAAATCCATCTCTAATTACAAATTTTTTAATAATTTCTCCTTTATAATCTACAATTAAAATTTCTTTTTTTTCTAAAGTGTTATAAGTTACAATATGATTATATTTAAAATATAATATTGAGTTTAAACCGCATAAAGAAAATTCAGAATTACAAGTTTTAAAATAAGTAATAACAGGAAAATCATCATTAATTTTACTTAAAATGAAGTTTTCAAAATTATAGAAAAAAATATTTGTAAATTCTTTATTTAATAGATTGAATTTTTTATCTCTATAAATATATAGTCCTTTTTCTTTTTTTTAACAAAAAAAAGATTATCATTTGACACGAAAGTGTAATCATCTTCATTATGATCAATTAGATTTTGATTAATATAGACTCCATTAGATTTTGTATAGCATAAATTATTGCCAAAATGAAATACACTATCTATTTTTTCAATTATTTCAATAATTTTCATTAGTTCGAAAGTTTAAAAATATTATTAAATTTAGATTTTAATTCATTTTTTAGTATTGCCTTTGTAGCATCAGGGTTGTCTAGTATTTTCTTAGCCAAATCATCTGTAATCGGAAGATTATCAATTGCTTTTTCCATTGTTTCTTTAAAGGCTTTTCCATCTTTTCCTATCGGTTTTTTTGCTCCATTAAATATCCATTTAATTTGGTCTAGGCTATTGACATCTCTACGGCTAAGGTCTTTTATAAATTGCTCTGCAAACTTACCGGGAGGTACATCTATCACAGATTTGAGTTCGTAATAAATTTTAAAGATTTAGCTTTTCTTTCAATTCTTTATACACTTCCAAATTGCTTTTATTGCCGGACGAAAAATATATTTTCTGCCCGTTTTTAGTCGTGATTAAAATATAAGGCAAATTATCTTCTTGATTGATGAGAACCACCACGCTTTCGCCTTTTTCAGTTTTAAAGTAACCTTTAACTATATCTCTTGTAATAAACCCTTCAGTTTTATTCAACTCAGGCAATTGATTGACTAACGAAATCGATTGGATTTCACTTTTGTTTATTTCTGTTTCGTAAATTCCCGTGATTTTGATTTTGTCGTTTTCCACTTCCAATTCGGAATTTCTCGTCCCCACATACAATAGTATAAATACACCTACAATACTAAATATTCCAATATAAGGGGCATAAATCCAATCTTCTTTTTCATACTTTTTGGGCTTCACATAATAAAAGCTGGGTTGTTTTATCATTAAAAAGATATACACAAAGATTGGATAAATAAGTAGGCTTAAATATGCATAAGCAACTTCGTACCAATGATAAATCGCAAAAAATAGCAGTGGCATGGATATGCCAAGGAAAATATTTAACTTCTTCAAATAAGAAGAAAAACCTGATACATTAAATTTATCATCACTGTAATCGTTGAACCCACGGCACAAGAATAGAAACTGCACTCGTTTTGGATTAATATACAGTCCAAAAATTACAAATAAAATGGAATATACTATTGCAATGAACATAGATTTTGTTTTTGATAAATATAAACAAAAAAAGCAGGAAAAATTCCTGATTTGTGTTAAAAATATCGTTTTTAGCCTATTTTCCTAAAATATCTACATTTGGCATCAAGTCTCCTTTCAAAATTTTATACAATTCCAAATCGCTTTCATCGTCAGACGAAAAATATATTTTCTGCCCGTTTTTAGTCGTGATTAAAATATAGGGCAAATTATCTTCTTGATTGATGAGAACCATCACGCGCTCGCCATTTTCAGTTTTAAAGTAACCTTTAACTATATCTCTTGTAATAAACCCTTCAGTTTTATTCAACTCGGGCAATTGATTGACCAACGAAATCGATTGGATTTCACTTTTGTTTTTTTGCAATCATAAATTATCAAATTTTTCCAATTTATATTTTCCATCTATCTAATATTCAGATTTAAACATTCTTTTAGAGGTTCTTCGAAAAATTAAAATACCTGCTGCTAACAACTTTTGAGCCTAAGCATTTGGTTTAATATCGTTATTGTAACCATCTACTTCATCTTGTAATTCTTGATCCCAAATATATTCCATTTGCATTTTTCCATCATGAAATAAAGTAAACTTTGCTCTGTTCCAATTCGTATGAACTGGCGGCTCGTTTTGAGTTATATTATAGAGTTCGTGGATTAATTTTGCATATTTGTATCCCATAGAAACTTCTAGAGTTCTTTTTTTATTCTCACCATCAATTATATAGCTATTAAACTCTACAACTCCCTCAAGTCTCATTATATTTAGCTCCGCTTTTTCAAATTGTTCCCCTTGTGGAATATCATCTATTAAACCTATAACAAGTGAATTAAATATTTCTTTTTGTCTCATCATTGATTTGTAAAAGTTCTTTCTGTTTTTGATAAATATAAACAAAAAAAGCAGGAAAAATTCCTGCTTTGTGTTAAAAAATATCGTTTTTAGCCTATTTTCTTAAAAATACATCTACTTTTTTAGCCTCAAGGCTTCTTTTCAAGGCTAAGGCTTCGTCTTCGCTGTCAAAAGTATCGTATGCTACCATGAAATAAGAACCTACTTTCCCTACGATTACAGCATTGTTGTAGCCTTTCTTCTTCATGTTTGCAACTTCCTCTATCGCCTCGCTGTGTCTTTTGTATGAACCCCCAATTACCTGATAAGGTTTCACCACAACTTCTGCCACCTCTGGCTCCTTTACTACCTCTACTTGTTCCACAACTGGCACTGGCTCTGCAACTACCACTTCGTTTGCCTCCATGTTTTTATTCGAGGTAGAAGAAACTTCGATTGGATGCTCGCTTTGTTCTAATATGAAATCTGCTACATTTTGTCTTTGAGGGATTTCTGCATTCAAAGTGAATGGAAGAATACTACTTAACTGTGGCTGCACTAGTGTATGATTGGCAAAAAAGCTAGTTACGCCTACTCCAATGGCTAGTGCAATGGCAGCCGCATAAGAGCCCCAAGCACTTGTTGTTTTGGCAACAGATTTAGGTTCAGATTTTTCTCTCAAAATATAAGTTGCCTTCACAGGCTCTAGCCCAAAGGTTTCTAGTGCAAAATTGATGTTTTGCTCTGGCTGAAAGTTTAAACTTTGGTTTTGCTTATTCAATACGCCTAAGCCTTCGATTTGAATGCTTTTCCCTTGATTTAAAGCTTCTTTCCAAAGTGCGACTTCTTTATCAATTGCTAAAACTGCATTTTTATAATCCATACCATTTTCTTTGGCAATCGCATTTGCCAAAAGCCCATCGGTGTGCACTAAATCGCTATTAAATCCGATTTTTTTTCTCGGCGGAGAAAATGTGTAATCTATAGGATTAAATTCAGATTCGGTGTTTTTAGCGATAAAGCCACCAAGCCCTGGAACGATGACACAATCGTACTGGTATAATAATGCAACTATAGTTTTTTTCATGTTCATAGTAGCAAAATTAAAAAATAAAATCTTACTTTTATGCAAAACTTATAAAAGAGATTTCAACAATTTTATAACTATTTATGTATCAAGACAATGATTTAAAGTATCTTTTGGCACTTAATTATGTTTCTGGCATTGGCGCCGAATCTGCAAAACAGCTCATCTCCCATTTTGGATCAGCAAAAAGTGTCTGGGAACTTTCAACCAAAGAAAAATTAAGCATTCAAAACCTTTCGCCCAAGAAAATAGAAGGCATTGGGAACACAGAACTCTTGGAGCGAGCGGAAAAAGAAATTGAACTTTGCGAACAAAAAAATATCAAAATTCTAAGTTTTTACTCCGAGGATTTTCCTTATCTACTGAAACAATGTAGCGACTCGCCTTGTTTTATCTTTCATCGTGGCGAAATGGACTGGAAAGACAAAAAATTCATCGGGATCGTGGGCACACGCAACATGACACCCCGCGGCGAAGAATTTATCCAAAAATTTGTGGCAGATTTAGCCGATCAGCCCGTAGTCATCGTGAGCGGATTGGCACTCGGTGTAGATGCTGCCGCACATCGTGCTGCATTAGAAAATAATTTGCCTACTTTGGGCGTTTTGGCACATTCGGTGCACGAAATTTATCCCAGAGCAAACGAAGCCACCGCCATGAAAATGCTTAAAAATGGCGGTTTGATTTCGAGCTTTTCGTCTTTTCATCGTCCGCAGAGAGAATTTTTCCTAAGCCGAAACCGAGTTATTGCGGGGCTTTCTGACGCAACAATCATTGTAGAATCTGCCGTAAAAGGCGGTGCTATGAGCACTGCTACTCACGCTAATAATTATAATCGTGATGTTTTTGCCGTACCTGGACGCGTGGACGACACTTATTCCAAGGGGTGTCATCACTTAATCAAATCACACAAAGCATTTTTGCTCACCGAAGCCAAAGATGTTTTAAACTATTTGAACTTAACACCTCAGAAAAAACAAAAACCTATTCAGCGCGAATTATTCATCAATTTTTCGCCCGAAGAAAAAGAAATTGTCGAAGTTTTGCGCAAGAATAATCAGTTGCATATAGATGAAATTGCACTTAATCTTAAAAAACCTGGCTTTGCGCTGATGAGTGATTTGTTAAATTTAGAAATGAAAGGAATCATTCGTCCATTATCTGGAAAAAATTATGAACTAATCTCCTAAAAAAGTAGTAAATTCGCCTTATGAAAAATAAACAGAATACCAATAGTATATTAATGATAGAACCTGTGGCGTTCTATTACAATGCCGAAACGGCTGAAAACAATTATTTTCAACAAAAACCTAGCCGAGACAGCGAGAAAGTGCAGGCATTGGCACACGCTGAATTTATGGCAATGGTGGAAAAATTGCGCAGCCACGGCGTGAATGTAATCACTGTAAAGGACACCAAAGAGCCACACACGCCAGATTCTATTTTCCCAAACAACTGGATTACTACGCACGAGAATGCACAGGTTGCCCTGTATCCTATGTTTGCCGAAAACCGCAGACCAGAACGCCGAGAAGATATTTTGGACTATTTGGAAGAAATCGGTTTTGTGATTGATGGTGTAACCGATTTTTCGGCAGCCGAGCAAGAAGATATTTTCTTGGAAGGCACAGGAAGTATGATTCTCGATCGCGAAAATCGCTATGCTTATGCCGCACTTTCTCCTCGCACAGATGAAGGTTTATTCATCGAATTTTGCGAAGATTTTGAATTTACGCCAATTAGCTTTGTAGCAAATCAAACTGTAGATGGTGAGCGTATGCCGATTTACCACACCAATGTGATGATGTGCTTGGCAGATAAATATGCCATCATTTGCCTAGACAGCATCGACGATAAAAAAGAGAAGAAAAATGTGGTAGAAACTTTAAAGCAAACGGGGAAAGAAATCATCAAAATCACCGATGAACAAATGCACCAATTTGCAGGAAATATGCTACAAGTTTTGGGGAAAGACGATCAGCCATATTTAGTGATGTCTGAAACGGCTTACCAGTCGCTTACGCCTGATCAAATTCAAGCAATTGAAAAACACAACCCAATCATAAGTGTTTCTATCCCAATCATTGAAAAACTAGGCGGTGGAAGTGCTCGTTGTATGATGGCTGAAATCTTTTTGCCAAAAGCTGAATAATTTAATCCTAAAAAAAATGTATCAAAATGTCGAATTTTCGGCATTTTTTAAATTTTGAGAAATGAAAAATTGGTCTCGCCTCAACGAGCTTAAAGTGCTTGCCTATCGCTTGCTTTTGGTATTTGTGTTTTACCAAATTGCGCGATTGCTTTTCTATTACTACAATGCCGATTTGCTTTCGGTGGATTCCACAAAAGATTTGTTTAGGCTTTGCTATTACGGAACAGCTTTTGACACCACGGCGATTTTATACATCAACTCGGTTTTTATTTTACTGAGTATTTTGCCACTATACATTAATACTAGAAAAGGATTTCAAACCTTTTTGATGTGGTGGTATTTCATTACCAATGGCATTGCTTATGTCTTGAATTTTGGAGATTTTGTTTATTTTAAGTTTAGCCAAAGTAGGCTCACCTCTGCCGTGTTCGATGTCGTGGGACACGAAACCAATTTAGCACGCGTATTCTGGGAAGCTATAAAATCTCAACCCTCAATACCGATTTGGTACATTGGGCTGATGATTCTTTGGATTTTCTTGTATAAGAAAGTGAAAATTCGCACCTACAAGCCCGAGCAATTATGGAAATATTTTGGGATTTCGGTATTGCAAATTGCCGTGATTACGGTTTTAGTCGTGGGCGGAATCCGTGGTGATTTTCAGCATAGCACACGCCCCATCAACATGGTAGATGCGGGACGCCACACCAAAAAGCCCGTGAATGCGAATTTAGTCCTGAACAGCCCTTTTTCGCTGATTCGCACAATTCGCAGCAATGGTTTTAAAAAAGAAAATTGGTATCCTACCGCCGAGGCCGAGCGAGATATTAAGACCATAAAATATTATCCTCGCGAAACGCCCGAAAAACCGAATATCGTTATTTTTATCATGGAAAGTTTTGGGAAAGAATACAGCGGAGCTTTCAATAAAAATACTCAAATTCCAGATTTTGTTTCCTATACGCCATTTTTGGATTCTTTGGCGGGCAAAAGTTTAATTTTCACCGAGGCTTACGCCAATGGCAGACAATCCATTCACGGAATGTCTTCGGTTTTATGCGGAATTCCTTCGCTCAAAGATGCGTTTACCTCGTCGCCGTATGCCAATCAAAAAATACAATCTATCGTGTCTGTATGCAACGATATGGGCTACGATACTTCGTTTTTCCATGGGGCACCTAATGGCTCCATGGGCTTTTTAGGCTTTGGGAATATTTTAGGATTTAATCATTATTATGGCAAAACGGAATACAACAACGACGATGATTACGACGGAATTTGGGGAATCTGGGACGAGCCATTTTTCCAATATTTTGCCAAGACACTTAACCAAAAACAATCGCCTTTTATGGCGACTTTGTTCAGTGTTTCGTCTCATCACCCGTTTAAAATTCCTGAGAAATACAACGGAAAATTTAAACAAGGAAAAATTCCAATTCACGAACCGATTGAGTACTCAGATTTTGCATTGAAACAATTTTTCAAAACGGCAGAAAAGATGCCTTGGTACCACAACACGATTTTTGTGATTGTAGCAGATCACACCAACCAAGTCTACTATCCTGAGTATCAAAAAACGATGAATCGTTTTGCAATTCCGATTTTATTCTTTAGCCCAAATGAAAACTATAATCTTCATGGCGAAGTAGCCACGCCTGCACAACAAATCGACATCTACCCTACGCTCACCGATTTGATTGGCTACAACAAGCCTTTCCGTAGCTGGGGACGCAGTTTGGTGCAAGAAAATAGCGAGGAGCCCAATATTATCGTTAATTCTACTGGCGTGAATAATCAATTCATCATTAATGATTATATTTACATCTTCGATGGCAAAGATGTCATTGGGATTTATAAACGAAACAACGCCGATTTGGCGCATAATTTAATCTCTGAACGCAATTTACCACAGCACCAAAAGGCGGAAGAATTGGTAAAAAAATGGTTCCAAGATTATAACGAAAGAATTATAGATAGAAATTTAACAAATTAAAATTTAAGCAATACCTATGGAAACTTTATTAGGAATCGATTATCCCACTTGGTGGTTTTTGGTAGTAGGTGCATTATTTTCGGGTTACGCCATTTTAGATGGCTTCGACTTTGGCGCAGGTGCGTTGCACTTATTTTTCAAGCGAGAAGATCACCGCCGTATTGCGCTCAATGCCATTGGTCCTGTGTGGGATGGTAACGAGGTTTGGCTTGTCATCGGTGGTGGTGCGTTGTTTGCGGGCTTTCCGTTGTTTTATGCCACACTTTTTTCGGCAATGTACATTCCATTTATGCTATTTTTGGTTTGTCTGATTTTCCGTGCCGTTTCCATTGAATTCCGTGGAAAAGAAAACATGCGCTGGTGGAAAAGAACTTGGGATATTTCCTATTTCGTTTCGTCTAATCTTTTGGCATTTTTGCTTGGCGTAGTGCTTGGAAACATCTTACAGGGGATACCACTCAATCATGAGCTAGAATATGCGGGAAGTGCCTTTTTCCAATTTCTAAATCCGTTTTCTATCCTTTGCGGATTAAGTATTTTGGCACTTTTTGTAATGCACGGCGCGATATATTTGCTCATCAAAACACGCGGACAGCTATTTCTTCAGTTAGAAAATATTTTAAAAAGAGCCGTAATTCTATTTATAATTATTTTCACCATCACAACGGCTTATGCACTTACATTCATCCCACATTTGTACGATGATTTAATGGCTGAACCTTATTATTTTATCTTCCCAATTTTGGGATTTTTGAGCATTGCTAATGTACCACGCTTGGCACACAAAAAGAACTTCCGTGGAGCGTTTCTTTTCTCTTCTCTAACTTTGAGTTTTATGATGATGCTCGTGGCGGTAGAACTTTACCCTGAACTTTTAAGAAACACCAACGACCTTGCCAACAGCATCACAGTGTATAATGCAGCGGCGTCTACCAAATCGCTCAAAATCATGATGCTTATCGTAGCAATCGGCGGACCGCTCGTGCTGGGCTACACCTTCTTTGTCTACAAAACTTTCTGGGGCAAAGTAGAATTAGACGAGCATAGCTATTAAGCCTTTTTTAATTAAAGAATCAAGAATACTCAGCCATTTCGCTGGGTATTTTTTTTGCTAAAGGTTTTTATTCTTTGTTTATAAAAACTACACTTTGGTGTAGTATTAAATATTGTATTTAATAATACCTTTACCCTATGAAATAATAAATTATGGACTCAAGATATAATAGGAATGGAATGTACATAAGCCCTGAAGAGCAAACACTTATAAAAGACACCCCTATACTTATAGCTGGTAGTGGCATTGGAAGTGTGATAGCTGAGTGCGCTCTAAGACTTGGATTTGAGCATATAAACATTGTAGATGGCAATTCTGTTGAACTTTCCAATTTAAATCACCAAAACTATCTAATGGATGATATTGGAAACAATAAAGCTGAAGCTTTAAAAAGGAGACTACTAGGCATTAATCCTGATGCTAAAATAAAATCTTACAATCTATTTATAGATATTGATAATATAGAATCTATTATAGATAATAATAAAATAGCTATTAATGCCATAGATTTCAATTCTAAAATGCCTCAACTTTTTGACAAAATATGTCAAGAGAAAGAAATTCCAATTTTGCATCCTTTTAATCTAGGATGGGGTGGATTAGTTACAATTATATCACCAAAAGGTTTATTATTGGATATAATCAATAAAGATGATGAATTGCTAAATGAGTTGAAAGTTATAAAATACTCCACTAGCTATATGAGATTTTGGAACTCACCTCAGGTTTGGATTGAAAAGATAATCGAAAAATATAAAAATGAAAATATCTCATCTCCTCCTCCACAACTTTCTGTCGCCTCTTGGCTTGCTGCTTCAATGTGTACAGATCTTATCTTTAGAATAGCAACAAAGAAAAGAGTTAAAACATTTCCAGAATTTTATTTATCTACTATCGCCAATGAGTAGCTATTATATCAATTGATTATTAGTCGCAAAAAAAATAGCTTCAGAAATATTTGAAACACCTAATTTTTCAAACATTTTTTTTCTATGAAACTTTACTGTATCTGCCGATACAAAAATTGCTTCAGCTATCTGAGCGATAGAAAAACCTCTTGCTGAATAAATCAATATCTCTTTCTCTCTTTCAGAAAGTTTTAATCTCTCCTCCTCTTTCCAGTAATCCCCCTCTATATTATAAACTAATTTTATATTTCTCCCTTTTTTATAAAGTGTAATATTTCCAGAGTTTTTCTTTTCTGAGATTGAAACAACACATATTGCTTTCCATATTTTCCCTTCATCTGTTAAATATATCGGCGTAATTTTTTGATTAACCAACACCGTTTTCCCCTCATTATTTCTAAGATGAAAATCGTAAGAAAGAGTGTATAAAAGTCTTTCGTCTACAGGTATTTTATGAAAAAATTCAAATCCTGTTGTATTTATTTTCAATAAAAGTTCCAAATCTTCTTCAGGAACATATTTGAAGTAAAAAGCATATCCCATTTCTTGAACCTCTTCAGGACTATGACCACATAAAAATAAGGGATTATGGGAAACAAAGTCAAACCCTTTTTTCTGATAATCTATAACATAAACGCTACTATAAGTAACTCTAGAAAAGGCTTCTATCGTAGCTAAATAATTATATGTCTGTTTTAATTCTTTCTCAGAAAGCTTATTAATAGTGTTTTTATCAAAAAAAAATGGATTGTTGTTCATATTTAAACAAATAGTTAATTTTTATTTTCAAATATAGAGAAAAAAATGTTAAACAAAGAAACTTTCGTTTATTTTCCAACAGCTTTATTTCTACAACTATTTATAAAAGAAACTACACTTTTTTGTAGTTTACTATAGATCAGAAAATTACTACACTTTTGTGTAATTATTATTCAAACAATATCACCTAATTTCGTAATGTAAAATAAGTAATTAATTAAAAACAGAATTTATGAGAAATGTAATTTTAAATTTTTTATTGCTAATGCTTAGTACTATAGTTTTTTCCCAAACTATAACATACAAGGGAAAGATAATTGATGAGCAACAAATACCAGTTCCATATGCAGACATCTTAGCTATAGACGAGAATAATAACATTATTGAAGGTACTATTACCGACAATAATGGTGACTTTAATTTGGAAGTAGAGGATAAAAAACCTGTAGATCGTATTGAAATAAGTTTTGTAGGATTGGAAACTCAAACAATTAAGCCAAAGACATTTGAACTTGGAACTATAATTTTAAAAGAGGGAGGTACAACATTAAAAGAATTTGTAGTTGTAGCGAGAAAAAAAATGATCGACCAAAAAGTTGATAGGCTGGTATTTAATGTTGAAAATTCTGTATCTTCTAGCAACGGGAATGCTTTAGATTTGCTTAAGGTTACGCCAAGTGTTCAAGTAAATAATAATAACATAAATATCATAGGCAAATCAGGTGCAAGGGTCTTAATCAATGATAGGGTTGTTCCTCTATCTGGAGAGGAATTAGTGAGCTACTTAAGTAGTTTTTCTTCTGATGATATTAAAAATATTGAAGTAATTAGCACACCACCAGCAAAGTACCAAGCTGAAGGAAATGGAGGCCTTATCAATATTATTTTAAAAAGACCAAAAGAAAATTCTTGGAATAATCAAATTAGAACCTCTTACACACAGACAACATATCCAGCAACACAATTAGGCAACACCTTTAATTACAGTCATCAAAAATGGAAAATATTTGCCTCTATAGATGGAAAAAATGGACACTCCCAAAAACTAACTAAAATGAATATTTATTATCCTGCAGGAGTATGGAAAGATACAATAAAAACCAAAATAGCTAGTGATTATATTTCTGGAAAATTAGGGATTGATTATCAAATAAGTAACAAATCCAACATAGGAATCTTTTACTCAGGAGATTATAAAAAACCTAATTCAATCAAGAACAGTAACACATTCATCATGAATACACATAATACCTTAATAGGAAAAGTAAAAAACATAGGGGGAATGAAACAAAAAACCATAAATAACATCTTGAATGTGCATTACTCTCAGAAATTAGACACCTTAGGCAGTGAGATGTTTATAGATTTAGATTATTTTAATTATAAAAACAATAAAGATAGAGAATTTAAAAGTGAACAATCGGGGTATCACTCAACATTTCAAAAGACTAATAATACTGGAATTCAAAATATTGAAAATTATAGTGCTAAAGTAGATTTTCAACATCCGACCAAATTTGCTAACTATTCTTATGGTGGTAAGATTGCTAGAACAACAACTAATAATGATGTTAATTTTTATGATCTAAGTAATGGAATCCCTGTATTTTCTCAAAATAAAAGCAATGCATTTAAATATACAGAAGATATTCAAGCATTATATTTGGATATATCTAAAAAGTTTAATGAAAATTTACAAGCTAAATTAGGACTTCGTTCAGAATTCACTCAAACCGAAGGATTTTCTAAAAATTTAAACCAAGTGAATAAAAAGAATTATGTACAACTATTCCCAACCCTATATTTATCTTATACCAAGGATATAAACAATATATTTAATTTATCTTTAAATAGACGCATCAATAGACCAAGTTTTGCTAGATTAAACCCTTTTAAATTCTATATTAATGCTAATTCTTATGTTGAAGGTAACCCTAATTTGCAACCTAGTTTCTCGAATGAAATAAGATTTAAATACATATTAAAAAAGGCATTTATTACTGAATTGTATTTTAACTATATTGAAGACATAGCCAGTCAAATCCCCAAAGTTGATACTAATCAAAAACAACAATACTACACATTTCAAAATGTTGGTAATTTAAAATCTTATGGCGCATCTCAAACAATATTATTTAATCCATTTAAATGGTGGAATACTACATCTATGATTTCTGGAGTATATCAAGAAACGATGACAGATGTAAATTTAGGAACAGATAAAATTTTTAATGGCTGGAAATTTCAAGCATACACAAACCAAGTATTTCTGTTAAACCGTGAAGGAACTATTCAGGCAGAAGCATCTTTTTATGGACAGACAAGAGGAAATGAATTTATGTTCAATATAGATCCTTTTTGGAAACTAGATTTAGGCTTTAAAATGAATTTTATGGATAAAAAGCTACAACTAACCGCTAGGATTAATGATGTATTTAAAACCTCTTCTCCTAATGTAACAACATATACCAATGGCGTTAAACAGATTTACAATACTTATGATGATAACAGAAGTTTCACTCTTGGTTTTAGTTATAAATTTGGTAACGAAAAAATTAGAGTGAAAGAAAAAGAACTTGGTAATAAAGATGAAGTAAAGAGACTAGATTAATCTCCTTATTTTTCGTACAAAAAAACACATCGCGGGGTTCTTAGGAACCCCGCGATGTGTTTTTAAATATCTTAAACAAATCCTTAGCCTAAATTCTCAAGCGATGGAGTGTCATTGTTGTTTTCTGGCAAATCGTTTGACGAAGGCAACTCTGTGCTTTCAGGTAAATCTTGCACTTCTGGCTTTCTATGCGATTGGCTCACAGAATCTGCTACCAAATCATTTTCTTCGTCAAAAACACGTTTTCCAAAGATTTTTTCCAAATCATCACGGAAAATGACCTCCTTCTCAATGAGGATTTTTGCCAATTCAGATAATTTATCTTTGTTCTCTGTCAGCAAATCAATACAACGCTGGTATTGCTCATCTATCAAAGCTTTAATTTCGCTATCGATTAATTCAGCTGTTTTTTCAGAATACGGCTTGCTGAAGCTGTAATCCGATTGTCCAGAACTGTCATAATACGAAATGTGCCCCACTTTGTCGCTCAATCCATAAATCGTAACCATGGCATTGGCTTGTTTAAAGGCTCGCTCCAAGTCGTTTTGTGCTCCTGTTGAGTAATCTCCAAAAATCACTTGCTCGGCAGCACGCCCACCTAAAAGAGCACACATTTCATCTTTTAATTGGCTTGGCGTGGTGATTTGTCTTTCTTCTGGCAAATACCAAGCAGCTCCTAGCGAACGACCACGCGGAACAATAGTAACCTTGACCAATGGCGAAGCGTGTTCTAGCAACCAGCTCACAGTTGCATGTCCTGCCTCGTGGAATGCTATTCTGCGTTTTTCTTGAGGCTTAATAATCTTGCCTTTTTTCTCTAGACCTCCGATAATTCTATCTACCGCATCCAAGAAATCTTGTTTATCTATCGCTGATTTTCCTTTTCTCGCGGCAATTAAAGCGGCCTCGTTACACAAGTTAGCAATATCTGCTCCACTAAATCCAGGTGTTTGTTTGGCTAGAAATTCAATATCAAGTTCATCTTTAATTTTTAAATTTCTTGTATGCACTTTAAAAATTTCTTGACGCTCATGGATTTCTGGTAAATCCACATAGATTCTTCGATCAAAACGACCTGCACGCATCAAGGCTTTGTCCAAAATATCGGCACGGTTGGTCGCAGCAAGCACGATTACATTAGTATCTGTTCCAAAGCCATCCATCTCGGTAAGCAACTGATTCAATGTATTTTCGCGCTCATCGTTTCCGCCAGTCATCGCATTTTTGCCACGCGCACGACCAATGGCATCTATCTCATCGATAAATATGATTGAAGGCGATTTTTCTTTAGCCTTTTTAAATAAATCTCTTACTCTCGAAGCTCCTACTCCCACAAACATTTCCACAAAATCGGAACCTGAAAGCGAGAAAAACGGTACTTTTGCCTCTCCTGCTACGGCTTTAGCCAAAAGCGTTTTACCTGTACCTGGAGGGCCTACAAGCAAGGCACCTTTAGGAATTTTACCTCCCAATTGGGTATATTTATCTGGATTTTTAAGAAATTCTACGATTTCTTCTACTTCTTCTTTAGCTCCTTCTAGTCCTGCGACATCTCTAAATGAAACTTTTACTTTATCGTTTTCATCATACAATTTTGCACGAGATTTCCCTATGTTAAAGATTTGTCCGCCAGGACCTCCGCCTCCGCCCATGCGACGGAATACAAAACTCCAAAGAATAAAAATCAATAAGAACCAAACGCCCACATTGATCAATAAACTTGTCCAAACACTTTCTTCCTCAATATCACTCTTTAAATGCTCGGTCGCTTCTTTTGGCAACTGATCCATTTTGCGTGCAAAATCGGTTTTAGAAAGTACTTTAAAAGTCATATTTGGGCTTTGTCCCATAATACCAGACTCTTGTTTAAGTCCTTTAAACTCTGGATTTTCTAAAGCAGCATCGGTAAGATACACATCTACCACATCGCTGTCTTTATTAAATACATATTTCTTTACATAACCTTTTTCTACATATTCAAAAAATTGATTTTCTTGAATTTTTTTAGATTTTGATTGAAAGGCATCGTTCATAAAGAAAAACCACCCAATCAAAAATATAGCAAGCGAAGTGTAAAGCCAATTTAGATTAAAAGTAGGCTTATTTCTATTGTTATTATTATTGTTATTGATTTCTGGCATTTATTCCGCAGATTTTTCAGGTTGAACATTGATGGTTTTGGCATCGCCCCACATGCTTTCTATATCGTAATATTCACGAATATTTCGCTGGAACACATGCACCACAACCGATGCGTAATCTAGCAACACCCACATCGCGTTTTCTTTTCCTTCCACGCTGATTGGTCGCTCTTTGTTTTCTTTTCGCACGGTGCGCTCAATGGAATTGGCAATTGCCGAAACTTGCGTGTTTGAGTTTCCTGTACACACGACAAAATAATCGCATACAGCATTTTCTATTTCGCGCAAGTCTAATACGGTGATATCTTCTCCCTTTAAATCTTCGATTCCAAGGACTACAGAGTCAAGGAGTTTCTTTGATGAATTTTCTGACATTCAAATATTTTTATATAATTGCAAAAATAAAACAAATCCTACAAAATACAAGCTATCTTTGTACTATGAAAGAGCCGAATTCTGTAAAATTTATTCGTTATAAATCATTGCCATCAACTAATCAAAAGTTATACCAATTGGCAGAGCAAGGAGCCGAGGCGTTTACCGTGGTGTGGTGCGATGCACAGACACATGGAAAGGGCTATGCAGGCAACCAATGGCTATCGTCTGATAATCAAAACTTAACCTTTAGTTTTTTACTAAAAAATTTAGATTTAAAAGACCAAGCCTACCTCAATCGTTGGGTGGCTAATTGCTTGCACCAGTTTTTGACAGATTGGCAGTTTCCTGTAAAAGTGAAATGGCCTAACGACTTGATTCTAAATCGCAAAAAACTAGGCGGAATCCTAATCGAAAACCGAATAAAACATGACAAAATTGATTTTTCGGTAATTGGAATTGGGCTAAATGTTTTTCAGCGTGATTTTGGCATGCTCAACGCCACTTCGCTTGCTTGTTTTAATGTTGACTTTAATGAGGATTTGGCGCAATTGCTTGAGCAAATTATGTCCGTTTTTAGCCAAAATTATCATTTAATCTTGGACAAAAAATTCGACGAAATCAATGATTATTATTTAAAATCGCTGTTCGTGAAAGATCAAGTAGCAACTTATGAGCATAATGGTATTTTGCAAAACGGAATCTTGCGAGGCATTACGCCCGAAGGCAAAGCTTTGATTGAGCTAGAAAACAAGCCCATTCAAGCTTTTGCACATAAGGAAATTAGGCTTTTATACTAATTTTCTTGACCGATGATGATGGTCTGGTGCGGTGGAATTTCTATTCCACGATTGTCCTCTGGAATGGGCTGATTGTTAAGCAAATTGATTTTAGTATTCAATCCGTTTAGGCTTAATTTCGCTACAAATTGTGGCTTATCCGAATAGTTTTGCAAAAATGCCAAGACTTGTCGGTCTTTGGAGCGAATGAATTGGAATGTATTGCTATCGGCTTTAATTACTTCAAAGCTTGCAGGTTTCCCATTGTTCCACATCACGGGGTTTTGATTATGCAGTGTATTGATTTGATGAAAAAATGCATAGTTTCGGTAATTTCCCCAGCGGATTACATCTTTATTAAAGAAATCCAATCGCTTGTCTAGCCCCGCTTCTTGCCCATTGTAAATGAGCGGAATACCCGCCATAGCATACGTTAAAATTGTAAAATTCTTATAGTTTTCGCCAAACATTTCTTGCTCGGTATAGTTCCATGAGTTTTCGTCGTGATTGGTGGTAAAATACAATTTCAAATCATTTGGTTTAGATTTTTCAATCGTATTTTTAAAATATTCATACACAGCGTTGAAGTCTTTTTTACCACGCGCAATATCCAAAATCGTATCCTTAAACGCAAAGGCATAAGTTGCATTAAAGGCTTCGTAAAGCTCAGGCTTTTCGCCCTCGGCAAGCATAAATACATTTTTTATGCTATCTAGCTCGGTGCGAGCTCGGTTCCAGAAGCTCATTGGCACCATTTCTGCCACATCACAGCGGTAGCCATCTATATCAAAGTTTTTCACCCAATATTGCATGGCACTTATCATAGAATCCTGCATTTGCGGATTGCTATAATTAAGTTGAATTACATCGTCCCAATCTGTTCCGAGTGGCTTTATTGGTTTTTTCCCTGCACTATCGAGCACATAAAAATCTTTGTTTGCTTTTACCCAAAAATGGTCTGGCGATGTATGATTTGCCACCCAATCGAGCAAAACTTTCATGCCCAAAGCATGTGCACTGTCTACCAAGACTTTTAAATCTTCTTCTTTCCCAAAAGCGGGATTGATTTTCTTGTAATCTCTAATGGCGTAATAGCTTCCCAACTCGCCTTTTCGCCCCTTTTTCCCAATGGGATAAATCGGCATGAGCCATACTACATCTGCCCCCAAATCTTTGATGCGATTTAGCTGTTGTGTTACGGCTTTTAGCGTTCCTTCTTTAGAAAATTGACGAACATTTACTTCATAAATCACTGCATTTTTAGCCCACTCAGGTTGCTCCCTGCCTTCATCTTCTGGCTCCACATCAACATTTATCACTGGAATATTGATTTTTAAAGAATCTAAACTTAAAGTTGGCGTTTGTATTTTGTTTTCTTTTTTTTGGCATGACACCACGCATGCAAGGCTAATTAATAAAACGAGCGTTTTATGAAATTTCATTCTTTTATTTTTCGGATTTTTTCAGCTGTGCAAAGATAATTTTTTTGACTTAAAACAAAAAGCGGGAATTTTTGGTTTATTTTACACTTTGAGACAAAACCCAATCTATCGGCAAATAGCTAAAAGCGATGTCGCCGTAGTCATTAACCTCGTATAAAATTCCTAAATCATTGTTATCCAACTGAGCTAAAGATGAATATGCTGAAAATCCTGGATTTAGCACTTTTCCTTGGCTCCATGTATTACCATTGTCTGTGCTGTATTTTATGGTCATATTTTTACGTTTCTTGCTGTCGTTTGCATTTGAGAAAAACAGTAAATTTTGTTTTCCTACTTGATAGTCCAAAATGGCTCCGTTACAAGCAGGATCTGGCAAGGCTTTTACTACCTCGTCTCTCAACAATTTGCCATTTGGCGCAAATTCATAGATTTTTCGACTTCCTAATCCTGCCACACGCGCATTTAGCAAAATGTTTCCGTTTGGCAGGGCAACAATATTGGTTTCATCTGCGGGCTGTACCGAACCTGTTAATAAATTCCATGAAACGCCATTGTTTTTAGAATAAAATATAAAAACTCCTTTCTTTTGAAGGTCTACCAAAGTTTGGTAAATCGTTCCGTCGGGTGCTTGGGTAGCACGCCCCGAAGTGATGAATTTAAAGTCTTTGTATGAATTTTCTGGAGCGATTTGTCTTGTAATATCGTAGGACTTGCTCCAAGTTTTGCCATTGTCGTGGCTGATTACATAATGTTGTTTAAAAATGTCTTTTTCATTTTTCAAATCCATATAATTGTAAAACAAGATAATATCTCCTGTTTTTTTATTCAAAACCATAGATGCATCTGATGCTGATTCTCCTTTCGGGAAATCCACAATGCTTTCTATATCACTCCAAGTTTTACCGCCATCGGTGCTACGACGCGCCACGATGTTGATGTCGTCGTTGTATTTCAAATCTCCACAACCATTCAAACGCTGATCGGCTACAGCAATCAAAGTTCCGTCTTGTGCTGTGATGAGCGAAGGGATTCTGTAGCAACCTCCATTTAAATTTTTATCTTTATTGGTAAATAAAATGGTAGGCATTGGTTTGGCATTTTGTGCAAAGGTCATCGCGCTAGCAAGGAGCAATATAAATTTTTTCATGTGTTATTTTGTTTAAAATTTTGGTGGACTAAGATACGAAATTTTAAATTGAAAAATTAGTTTTTTAAATCATGATAATTATCAATCGTGTTTTAATTTCATATTTAAATAAAAAATTCCGTAAAATAATTTACGGAATTTAGTTCTATTTACAATTTCATTTGCCTAAATGGACAGTCTTTCATCACCTGTTTTATTCTAAAGATTTGGTCTTTGCTTATTGTTTTCGAGGATGATATTTCATCCATTATATTAAACGAATCGTAATAATATATTTTATTTTTATCTCCATTTATAGGAAATGTTTTTTTCTGCAAAGTCATCTCTTTTTTAACATAAGAATAGGTATCGGGACAATAATCCAAGTCATTGTTCTCCATCGGAGGATTATCCTCATTATAATGTCCTGTTGGTAAAAGCCCGTAATACTTTCCTATGCTGTAGGAGAAAGATTTACCGCCATACCCCTCTTTCATCTGATAAATGCCTCCATATGTTAGAGCAAAACCGACATATTCTGGTTTTATTTTTTTAATTTCATCTATACTTTTAACAACCTCCAAATCAAGTCCTTTAATTTTTGATGGATCTCCGAATGTGAACGCAGGAACACATGCATCATCTCCTAACTTCCACATCTGAGTATTTAGTATCCAAACATTTAAATATTTTTCAGGCTCCTCGATTAAATTCTCTGAAATGTAGTTATACAAATCAAATTGACTGCTCATTATTTCTGCATCTACTTTTACAAATTCTAATTTATGCACCTTAAATTTAATTCCTGAATTGAAACTACTAGGGGATTTATTCACTTCATTAGCAAAAACTTTGTTGGTTTTATTCACAATATCTTGAAGAAATTCTTTATTTAAATTTTTGGTGTTGTTTTTTGTTTCCTCAGTATATAATGCATGAAAAATAATTGGCACAACTATCTCTTCATCATTGTTCACAACGGGTTCTGTCAATGCTACTTTCACCTCATTTGATGTTTTATCTCCCACTGTACAGGTAAAGGCTATTGAATCTGCTTTGGATTTTGTTGTATAAGCCTCAGACAACTTTATTTTTTGCCCGTCAGATGATTTTATTTCTATTTTGTCTAGAGGAACTCTATCTGCTAGCATAGGCACAAGTACTGTATCTTTTATCAGATAATAACATTTTACCTTAAATTTTAGCTCAGCCACTCCATCTGCAATTAATTGAGGACTATTAGGAGATAGCTCGATTTTTGCTATTTTATCGAATCCGATAAAACCAATCGAATATTCAGTTTCATCTTTGTTACAAGAATTGAGCATAAGCAATGCTATTATACTCAGTACAAAAAATTTTAAAAATTTCATTTTTACTATATTTTAAAAGTTACCCCAGCCAGGGTTTTGTTCTATTTTATTATTTTGCAACTCACCTGATTTCGGAATTGGCATACAAAATCTGAAATCCCCATTTGATAATTCAAAAAATTCTTTTTGGTCTTTTTTCTTGCCTACAGATTTATGTTTAAAGCCTTTTTGCAATCGAGTCAAATCAATCCATCTCATGCAGTAATCAAAGCAAAATTCTTTTCTGCGTTCAATCAAAATTTTATCCAATGTTGATAAATTTTCTTTGGAAAGGTATTTATTATACCTTGAATCTGTAAAGACTTTTAATGCTCTTTTAGCATTCTCTTCATCACCTTTTCGGGCATAACTTTCAGCTATAATCAATTGCATTTCGCTCGCAGTAAAGAAATCCCACTTACAATACGAGTATTGAAACTCTGACTCAAACTTCAAAATACCTTTATCCTTATTGAAATATAAATCAGTTCTTTTATCGTTTTCATCAAATAAGCTAAATAATTCATCTGAGGCATATTGAAACATACCCCAAGCTGGCATCCCTACAAGATTAAAAATTCTATTTGTATCGTTGTACATAAACGATAATAAAGAATATGTCTTTTCTTTATTAATACCATAGCTTTCATTTTCCGTCGGATTTCTTGAAATTTCTTCTAAGCTAAGACGCCCTTCCATCGCTTTTTGAGCATGGGCAATTGCTTTCTCATAGTCTGTTGCTGCCTTTGCCCCCGAGTCTCCTTTATACAAATACACTTGGGCTAAAAGAGCGTGGACAATTTTCTTATCATAAAATATATTATATCCCTGTTTAGGTTTTGTTTTATAATTTAAAACTTCTTCTAGTTCATTTATAATAAAGTCGTAATTTTCCACCTGTGATTTTCTTGATTTATCGTAATCTCCAACTTTGTCTGGGTTTGTATTCAATGGTAGACCAAGACTATTATTGTGGTAAGGCGAAAAAAATTGGAGTAATCTAAAGAAGTTCCAAGCTCTTAATGTCTTAACTTCACCTTTTATAATATTTCTTTCATCTTCAGAAGCCTTTACTTTATCCAACTCGAACAAAACCATATTGTAGAATCCAATTGATTTAAATCCCGTTTTCCATATTTGCTCATTAATATCTGGGTGTTTCCAATCTTGAGATTTTTGAAAATCCCCTCTATTGTTTCTCCCCATGTAATTATCCAAATATTTTTCAAGATCATAATCATCGCTATAAAAGTGCGTAATTAAATAATCCTTATTGTCGCTAAAGAAAATTGGGACATTACTCAAGGCTTGTCTCGTATCGCCATCTTGAAAAGACTTTAGGTGTCCTCCTAAAAGAGACTTGACATCTTGGTAAGAACTAACTGTCATTACATTTTCTGGCTTTACATTTAAGTAATCTTGGCAAGAATAAATTGTAAATAAAGCCAATATTGCTATTATAATTTTTTTCATTTTCACAGTATTAAAAACCTATATTAATCATTAAATTGTAGCTTCTTGTATTTGGGTACCCTAAACTTCCCATGAGGGCTGGGTCTATTCCTTTATATTTAGTAATAGTAAATAGATTGTTGGCTCCGATGCTTATTCTAGCATTGTCTATCTGCATATTTTTAAGCCAATTTTGTGGCAAATTGTAACCAAATGATGTAAATGTATTTCTTAAATAATCTCCTTTTTCTAGCATAGAATCGTACATGTATTCTCTATAAGCCACATTGTTATATGAAATTTCTGGCTTCAAAGCTTTGTCTCCTGGAGCTCTCCATCTTGATTTATCACTAATATGTCGATTTCTTGATGAAATTGAACTAAAGCCTTCAAACGAACGAATGTAATGTCCCATTTTAAATTCAAAATTCATATTAAGAGACCACTCTCTCCAATTAAGACTTGTAGAAAATCCGCCTACAACTGGAGGAACAAAATCTCCCAAAAACTGAGGCGTAGGTGCCTTTAATCCTAAAGTTACATTACTAAGTCTATCCATATCAAAAACATCTCCATTACCATCATAAACTAATGTATGCCCATTCTCTGGATCTACTCCAGCAAATCGATAACCGAACCATCCTTGAACTGGATAATCTTTCACAAAATTACGATTACCACTACCTGAGCTTATAATAGGTAAAGATGCTAGATTTTCATAAAATGTTTCTGTAACTATGTTTTTATTTAGAGAAAGGTTTCCTCTTAATATCCACGATAAATCTCTTGTTTTTATAACTTTAGCCTCTAGATCAAACTCCCAACCTTTGTTTCTCAAATTAGCAACATTTTGAACTACGTCCTCTCGCCCAGAAGAAAGTGCCAGGGCTTTTCTATCCAATAAATCGTATACAAAATTATTATAGTAATTCAGTCCAAAAATTAATCTTCTATTTAACCAAGATGATTCTACCCCTATGTTGAAATCTTTTTTCGTTTGCCATTTAACATTGGGATTTGCATACACAAACGAGGTTGGAATAATTATATTATCATAATCATATCTATTTTCAAATTTCATCAAAACAAACGGAAATGCGTTTTTATCTATACTTCCAGTATAGCCAAAACCTGCTCTCAAAGACAAATCATTTATAATCTCTGATTCAAAAAAATTCTCTTTAGAAACATTCCATTTCCCTGAGACATTCCATAGTGGTGTAAATTGATTATCATTTCCAATAACATCTGATCCATCGTATCTCACAGAGCCACTTAACACATACTTATCCATATAAGAATAGGTTCCGTTAAAGAAAAAAGAAACTAATTTAGATTCAAATCTACCTGTATTCCCTAGGCTACTAAATGGGATTGTTCTCACATCTATTCCCTCTGGCAAAGCTGGGAACCCAATTATTCTATGTAATTGATCAAAAATTGGAGAATAATTAAACGATGTATTGGTAATAGAGTGTGAAATTTCTTGTCCGGCAAATAAGTCTAAATAATGTTTTTGATTAATATTCAATCCATATTCAATGGTGTTTCTAAGCGTATAACTATTTCCATAAGAAGTCCCTTCGTTTAGAGAGCCTTTTACTTGCTCTGGCAGAATCTCCGAAACCGCAAAATTGTACCAATTATTCACAAAGTTTGTATAAGTTCCCTCTCCCTCTGTCCTATTAGTATTATTACTTCTTGCACTTGCTATGCCTTGCGAAGCTATAGACAGTCCTTTTATTGGCTTCCACTCTAACTTTGCTCTAACGGCACCCTCTAGATATCTACTATTTGATTGATTTCTTTCTATTTCATTTTTAACATTTAGTGTAGACCATCTCAACCCACTTCTTATTCTACTTTGAGTCATAGACCAACTTAAATCATATTCATTTGGCAATTCATACGGATTTGCATAGATGGCATAAGTCAATGGATTTATAGCTGAAGCTGTACTAACATTATTTCTATAGGTACCAGACAAATCTAATTGCATTGATATTTTATCATTAATTTTATGATCAATCCTTGAGCGCAATCTTAATCTTTTATAATCATTATTATACTCTATCCCATTCTCTTTCAAATAGTTCACTGAATTATAAAATTGAGTCTTTTCCGTGCCACCAGACATATTTGCATTTAACTGCATTGAATAACTGTTTCTATATAATTCTTTAAACCAATCTGTATTAATACTTCCCAATCTATCCAACTCTGCATCAAATGCTTGCTGAGAAATCAGCCCTCTGGAAAGCTCCCTCAAAAGAGAGGTTACTCTACCATATGTTGAAACCTCTAAATCGTTATAAACCTCTTTTTCAAATTGAATTTTTTCTAATGAATTCATCATATTTAAATTACTTTTAGGCCTTTCATTTATACCAAAAGTTGCAGATACATTATACTTAGCCTTGCCAGCTTTCCCAGACTTGGTCTTAATTACGATTACCCCATTTGCAGCACGAGCTCCATAAATTGCACTTGCAGCCGCATCCTTCAATACAGTAATGCTTTCTATATCATCGGGCGACAGATTCCCTATTCCTGATTGAAATAAAGATGGGTCTAAACTCCCTCCCAACGAATTTAAATTAGGAACCTCCCCTTGGAGCGGCATTCCATCCACGATCCAAATTGGATCAGTATTCCCAATCAAAGAGTTTACACCCCTTACATGAATTTGAGCATCTGCACCTGGCCTTCACGAAGTAGTTACAGATACCCCCGATAAATTTCCAGCCAAGGCATTATCTATCGACTTGACATTCATCTTTTTAAGGTCTGATGATTGAAGCGTAGAAACACTCCCAGTCATCCTCTCTTTCCTAACCTTCTGGTAACCAGTAACAACAACCTCTTTCAACTCTTGAGATTGAAGATGCAAAACAATATTCATCTTAGGCTTAGCCTTTAATTTTAAAATCTCAAGATTAGGGAAAGACACTTCAATAAATGAATTCTTAGGAACTGTTATTTCAAAATTCCCTTCTCCATCTGTTTCAACCTCTAAAGATTTTTCTTTCAAAGACTGAATCAAAGCTCCCACTACTGGCTCCTTATTTTCATCCACTACATTTCCTTGAATTGTAACAGACTGTGCTTTTGTGAAAATTTGAGCACTTGACACCAATGCTACAAATAAATAAAATAAAATTTTTCGCATAATTCAATAACTTTCATAAAAATAATTATCTACCGCAAATTTATATATTAATACATAATAATAAAAAAAAAAACTATAGTTTAACAATAACAACAAACTACTCCTGAATAATCAATCTTACAAAAATTCAAAAAACGACATCAAAAATAAAAAACTCACTAAATTATAAAATTATTGAAATCACAATAGATTTTCATACATTTATAAAAAATACCCCTATGCGTAGATTTTTCTTTTTACTAAATGTTTTAATCATGAGTCTAAGCTTTTCTCAGAAACGCATTACACTCAATCAAGATTGGCAATTTTCTGAAATTAATTCCCAAAAATGGTATAAAACCGACATTCCTACCTCGGTGCAACATTCTCTAATTCAGCATAAAATTTTACCACCACCTTACAAAGGCACCAACGAAGAAAAGATACAATGGGTGGAAGATAAAGATTGGATTTTTATAAAAGATTTTGAAATTCAGGCTAATGACTTGAAATTCCCAAATATTCTTTTGCAACTCACGGGACTTGACACCTTTGCCGATGTTACCCTGAACGAACATAAAATTCTGCACGCCCAAAATATGTTTGTGCCGTACGATATTCCTGTTAAAAAATATTTAAAAACTGGAAAAAATACGCTCAAAATCAAATTTTATTCACCTATCAAATATAACGAACCAAAACGACTCGCAGCGGGCTTTGAATATCCTGCCGATAACGATCATCGCACAGAAAAAGTAAGTGTTTATTCTCGCAAAGCACCCTATCATTTTGGGTGGGATTGGGGAATCCGCATTGTACAAATGGGCATTTGGCGTCCCGTTTATCTTCAATTTTTAAACGAAGCCTACATCACCGATTATTTTGTAGAACAAAAGGAAGTTTCGGAGAAAAAAGCCGTGATTCAAAATCATTTACAAATTAAATCTGACAAAGATTTTAAGGCTAATATCGTTTTAAATATTCGAGAAAATGGAAAAACCATAAGTAGCATACAACGCAGTTTTGACATCGCAAAAGGCTCTAATTCTTTTTTACTTCCCATTGATTTAAACCAGCCAAAACTCTGGCAACCTAACGGCTGGGGAAATCAAAATTTGTATGATTTTTCTATCGAAATTAAAAACAAGGATAAAACTATTAGCTCTAAAAATCACAAAATTGGCATTAGAAAAATTGAACTCGTACGAGAAAAAGAACCCAAGGGCGAAAGTTTTTATTTTAAAATAAATGGCAATCCGATTTTTGCCAAAGGTGCCAATTACATTCCTGGCGAAACGCTTACAGCTCAGCAAGATTCGGCTTACTACGAACGATTATTTAAAAATGTAGTCGCCGCCAATATGAACATGTTAAGAGTTTGGGGCGGTGGCATTTACGAAAACGATTATTTCTATGAATTGGCCGATCGCTATGGCATTCTCATTTGGCAAGATTTTATGTTTGCATGCACGCCTTACCCGAGCGATTCGGCATTTCTCGACAATGTGGAAGAAGAAGCCATCAGCAATATCAAACGCCTACGCAACTATGCTTGCGTGGCTCTCTGGTGTGGCAACAACGAGGTGGAAGAATCCATTAAATATTGGGGATTTGAAAAGCGTGTCCCTGCCGATGCATACCAAAATTTCTTTCACTCCTACGACCAAATTTTCAAAACGCTTCTCCCCGATTTAGTCAAAAAATACGCACCCGAAACGCCTTACATCCACGGCTCGCCACTCATTGCCAACTGGGGGCGACCTGCCACTTGGGCTTATGGGGATTCGCACTACTGGGGCGTTTGGTATGGCCGTCAGCCATTTGAAATTTTAGACAAAAATGTACCAAGATTTATGAGTGAATTTGGGTTCCAAGCTTTTCCAGAAGAAAAAACGCTCCGCACTTTTGCCGATGAAAAAGATTTTGCCCTAAACTCTAAAGTGATGCAAGCACACCAAAAAAGTAGCACGGGCAACGATGCCATAAAAGAATACATGGAACGCTACTACCGAATGCCCGAAAACTTTTCGGATTTTGTGTACTTAGGGCTTGTGCTCCAAGGCGAAGGCATGAAAAAGGGCATGCTCGCCCATCGTAGAAATCGCCCTTATTGCATGGGCTCGCTGTATTGGCAACTCAACGATAGCTGGCCGGTGGTTTCGTGGTCGAGCGTGGATTATTTCAACAACTGGAAAGCACTGCACTACAAAGCTCGAGAAGCCTTTGCACCAATTGCCGTGGATGCCTACCAAAACTCAGATACTCAAAAATATGATTTTTACATATTTTCTGATGAATTAAAAAGTATCCCAAAAGCGAATTTGGAAGTAAAACTCATGGATTTCTCGGGAAAAATCCTCAAAAAATGGAATTTCCCGACCGATGTTTTAGCCAACCAAGCTCAAAAAGTTGCGAGCTTAAACCTCAAGGATATTGCCGACGAAAAAACCATGAAAAATGCTTTTTTAGTATTAAATTTAAAAGACCAAAAAGGCAAAACTTTAGCCCAAGATAATTTCTATTTCTTGCCCGTAAAAGAGTTGAATTTACCTAAAAATCAAATCCATACAAAACTTAAATTTAAAAACGGAAAATATTATTTAAAACTTAAAACCGATAAATTGGCTAAAAATGTATTTGTAGAGATCCCGATTTTGGGTGTTCAGTTTAGCGATAATTTCTTTGATTTATTGCCAAACGAAACCAAAACCATCGAAATTTCTTCGCCTGAATTAAACGAAATTCATCCGCCAACAATCAAAATCAGACAAGTGCGAGACACCTATCGATAAGCCTATTTTTTGCTCAAATCAATTAGTATTATCGCTTAAAATTTAGTATATTCGCATTTATGCAAATTACAAAACACATACCCAATGCACTCACGCTGAGCAATTTGTTCAGTGGCTGTTTGGCGATATTTATTTTAGTCACAGGTGTTTTTCCGCTGGAATACGCTTTTTTGTGTATAATTTACAGTTTGATCGCCGATTTTTTTGACGGGCTCACGGCTCGCTGGCTCCATGCACAATCGCCCATTGGCTTGCAATTGGATTCCTTGGCAGACATGGTGAGTTTTGGGGTATTCCCTGGATTTTTGTTGTTTTACACGGCTGAATCAAATCATATTTTCCCTTATGAGAATTTCATTATTTTCTCAATAGTTTTGGCATCGGCATATCGTTTAGCCAAATTCAATATCGATACCGAGCAAAGCTACTATTTCAAAGGGCTTGCAACACCTGCCAACACGATTTTGTGCATCGGGATGTATTATTTAGCCATGGAATATCCGTGGTTTCAGCAAAGTTGGGTTTTGGTTATCTTCAGCTTAATTTCAAGCTATCTTTTGGTATCGAATTTGCCACTATTTTCATTAAAATTTAAAGGCGTAAACGCTAAAAAACTCACGCCACACATTGCCTTGGCAGTCATTGCTATTTTGCTTTTTATCATAATGGGCAAAGCCGCCTTGGCACCAATTATTTTAGTCTATATTTTACTTTCAATCATATTTAAAAATTATTTTGTATCATGAGAAAATTAAACTTACATAAACCTATCTGCTTTTTTGATTTAGAAACCACAGGAACCAATGTGGGCAACGATAAAATCGTAGAAATTTCAATTTTAAAGGTTTATCCCAACGGAGAAAAAGAAAGCCGCACTTGGCTAGTGAATCCTGAAAGACCCATTCCGCCCGAAACGACTGCCATTCACGGCATAAATGATGAGGATGTGAAAGACCAGCCTACTTTTAAAGAATTGGCACCCAAAGTGGTAGAAATGCTGAAAGACAGCGACATTGCGGGATTTAACTCTAACCGATTTGATGTGCCTTTGCTTGCCGAAGAGCTTTTGCGTGCGGGTCAAGATATTGATTTAAAGAAATGTCGCCCGATTGATGTGCAGGTGATTTTCCATAAAAAAGAACCGAGAAACCTTTCGGCAGCGTATAAATTTTATTGCAACAAGGATTTGGAAAACGCACACTCGGCAGCGGCAGACACCAATGCTACTTACGAAATTTTTGTGGAGCAAGTGGCTAAATACGAAGACCTTGAAAACGACATTAATTTCCTAAGTGAATTTTCGCAACATTATAAAAATGCGGATTTTGCAGGTTTTATAGGGTTTGACCAAGATGGTAAAGAAGTCTTTAAATTCGGAAAATACAAAGACCAGCGTGTGGAAGATGTGTTGGAAAAAGATGCGGGCTATTTTGGCTGGATTCAAAATGCTGATTTCCCGCTTTATACCAAAAAAGTTTTAACCGAAATTAAACTTAGAAAATTAAATAATAAGCTTTAACTATATGATTTTAAATATAAAAAACGAAACTGGAAGATTGAAAGCCGTGGTACTTGGGACACCAAATAGCCCAGGTGCAACGCCCAATGTAGCTGAAACTTACGATTCCAAATCTCGCGAAAGCGTAATCAATGGGGTGTACCCCACAGAAGAAGCGATGCGAAACGAGATGAACGCCTTTGCCGAAGTGCTTAAAAAATATGGTGTTCAGGTATTTAGACCTTATGACTTAAAGGATACCAACCAAGTTTTTGCACGAGATGTGGGGTTTGTGATTGATGATAAATTAGTGATTTCCAATTTAATCGAAGACCGAAAAGATGAGCTCCAAGCTTATGAATTAATCTTTGATTCGGTGAAAAAAGAAAACATTATCCAAGTGCCAGACCAAGTGCATGTGGAAGGTGGCGATGTGATTTTGTGGAACGATTTCCTTTTTGTAGGCACCTACAAACAGCCTGATTATCCCAAATTTAAAACCGCTCGCACCAATGCCGCCGCGGTGGAATTATTGAAACAAAAATTCCCCAACAAATGGGTAATCGACATGGAATTGGTAAAAAACGACCAAGATCCTTACACGGGCATTTTGCACCTGGATTGTTGCTTTCAGCCCGTGGGCGAAAACAAAGCGATTATCTACCGAGACGGATTTTTGAACCCACGCCATTATCATGTTTTGATTGATTTATTTGGGCGCGACAATGTGTTTGAAGTGACACGCGAAGAAATGTACTGGATGTCGCCAAACATTTTCTCCATCGCTCCCGATGTGGTGGTTTCTGAACAAAATTTTAAACGCCTAAACCGACACATGCGCGACGAATGGGGCATTACGGTAGAAGAAATTCCGTATCGTGAAATTTCTAAAATGGGCGGATTATTGCGTTGTTCTACCATGCCGCTGATTAGAGATTAAATAAAAAAAAACAACTGAAATGAAAATATTTTTATCACCCGCCAAAAGACTCAATACCGACGAAATCGAAAAGCAATGGGGAAAAGAGACTCAACCCCGTTTTTTGAAAGATGCGGAGCAATTAATGGAGATTTTAAAAACCAAAACGCCAAAACAGCTGAGCGATTTGATGAGCATTTCCGACGACATTGCCCAAATGAACTACGAGCGCAATCAACACTGGACTGCCAAACCTAAAAAAGACAATGGCTACCAAGCGGGATTGATGTTTGATGGCGAAGTATATCGAGGCTTGCGCGACACGCCACTTTCTGGCGAGGCTGTGGAATATCTCAAGGAGCATGTCTATATCCTTTCTGGGCTGTACGGGATTTTAAGTCCGCTCGATGTGGTGATGCCCTATCGCCTAGAAATGGGCACCAAACTCCAAAATCCAGACGGAAAAACATTGTACGATTTTTGGCAAAAAAGGCTCACCGATTTTGTAAATAAAAACACTAAAAAGGGCGAAATTTTGCTGGATTTAAGCAGTAAAGAATACATGAAATCTTTGTTGCTCGATAAGCTAAAAGGCACTTTGATTGATGTGAAATTTAAAGATTACAAAAACGGAAAATTAAAACAAATCAATGTGTATTTCAAAAAAGCACGAGGAGCTATGGCTCGTTTCTGTGCCGAAAACCAAGTGCAAAATCTCGATGATTTAAAAGCCTTCACAGGCATGAATTATGCCTACGACGACAACCTCTCTAGCGAAAGAGAATTGGTTTTTGTGAGATAGGGAGTTTTTAAAACAAAAATCACCAAGCGAAATATTAAAAAAATTAATATTTCGCTTATTTTTTTCATTATATTTGGGAGAGTTTTTCAACAAAACATTAAACTCTTCTTATGAAAAAATACATCTTTCTATATCTTTCCCTGATTTCGCTGTCGCTTCTGGCGCAAGAGAAGTTTACGCTCAGCGGCTATATTACCGAGGAAGGCAGCCAAGAGCTTTTGATAGGTGCCGAGATTTATGTGCCGCAAATCAAGCAATCGGTGGTGAGCAACAATTATGGCTACTACTCCATCTCCCTGCCCAAGGGCGATTACGACATCATCTGCACACTTGTGGGCTACCAAGAGTTTGAAGACCATATAGAATTAAACCAAAACCAAATTTTAAACATTTCGCTCAGCAATCATATCACGCTCAAGGAAGTAGTGGCTTCGGCAGAAAACTCCATTAAACAAAGCAAAAGTGCACAGATGAGTGAAGTGAAAATCCCCATAGCACAAATCAAACGCCTGCCAAGCCTTTTGGGCGAAAAAGATGTGCTCAAAGCCCTGCAACTCACCCCTGGGGTGCAATCTGGAGCCGAGGGCAGCAGCGGGCTCTATGTGCGTGGCGGTGGTCCCGATCAGAATTTATTGATTCTAGACGATGCACCTGTGTACAATGCCTCTCACCTATTTGGTTTTTTCTCGATTTTTAATGGCGACGCAATCAAAAACATTAATTTAATCAAAGGCGGATTCCCTGCTCGCTATGGCGGTAGACTTTCCTCTGTGCTAGATGTGAGCATGAAAGACGGGAACAAAGAAAAATTTGGCGGAGAAATCGGGCTAGGGCTTTTATCTTCCCGCTTAATGCTCGAAGGTCCCATTGTGAAAAACAAATCATCGTTTATCATTTCCGCGCGTAGAACTTATGTGGATTTTATCTTAACGCCACTCATGGACGAAGACGAAAAAATGAAGTATTATTTTTATGATTTAAATGCTAAAATCAATTATGAATTCAATCAGCGTAACAAATTATATTTGAGTGGCTATTTTGGCAAAGATTATTTCCGTTCAGTTTTAGGCGACGACTACGGCGAGAGCAAAGGCAAATTATTCTGGGGAAATGCCACCGCAACTTTACGCTGGAATCATTTATTTAATGATAAAATCTTTTCCAACACCTCTTTGATCTTTAGCGACTACAATTTTAATGTATATTCTTCTGATGAGTTTGATGACGATGAGAAACTTAATAACACAAAATATTTCTACGAAAGCAAATACCAATCAAGCATCACCGATTTGGGCTTAAAATATGATATGCAATTCAACATTTCGCCTCAATATTTAATCAGAGCGGGAGCCAATGCAGTATTGCATAACTTTAAACCAAGTGCAATAAGCATTAAAGATGAAAGCGAACAGCTCTCTAATCATGAAAATACGGTAGAAAAAATCAAAACCACCGAAGCCAATGTTTATATGGAAAACGAGTGGAGCTTTTACAAAAAATTTAAAATGAACGCAGGCTTGCGATTGAGCAATTATTTGCACAAAAACAAGACTTATACCTCGCTAGAGCCACGAGTTTCGCTCCGCTATTCCTTGACAGATGATTTGTCTATCAAGGCATCTTATGCAACCATGAACCAATACATACATTTGCTCACAAGTGCAGGCGTGAGCCTCCCCATGGATTTGTGGGTTACCACTACCGATCGCGTAAAACCTCAACATTCAGAGCAATTTGCGCTGGGCATTTCCAAAGACTGGAACGAGCAAAAAATCGGAATTTCGCTCGAGGGCTACTACAAAAAAATGAACGACCTTTTGGGCTATGCACCAGGAGCAAGCTTCTTGCTCAATAATTTAGACTTAAGCCACCCAAACCGCGAGTATTCTTGGGAAGAAAATGTGATTCATGGGCAAGGCTGGGCATATGGGCTTGAATTTTTTGTGCAGAAGAAAGTCGGCAAGTTTTCTGGCTGGGCGGGCTATACGCTAGCTTGGGTGCAACACCAATTTGACGAAGATAACAAAGGCGAAAAGTATTTTGCCCGCTACGACAGGCGACACGATATTTCGCTAGTAGGATTTTACGACATTACCAAAAACATCAGCCTTTCAGGAACTTGGGTCTATGGAACGGGAAATGCCGTGAGCTTGCCCAAATCCTCTTATTTTAATTTAATCGATCCTCTAGACAGCGACAATCCGTATGCAAATGTTTATGCCTATGGGAGCAAAAATGATTTAAGAATGCGTGCTTATCATCGTTTAGATTTAGCCATTCAGTTTAAAAAAATCACCAAGCGCAAGCGCGAACGCATTTGGGAAATTGGAGTTTACAATGTTTATTCTCGCAAGAATCCGTTTTTCTACCAATATGCCGACAAGGAGATAGAGAATCCAGACGGCTCAAGCCAAAGGAAAGTCGTGCTGAATCAATATTCGATTTTTCCAATTATTCCAAGCATTAGTTATAGTTTGAAATTTTAATTCAGAAAAAAAATGAAAAAATATATATTTAGCCTATTTTCTCTTTTAGTTTTAAATAGCTGCGAAGATGTCTTTACCCAAGAGATAACACCGCCCAAGGAAGCCACAGAAAAAAAATGTGTCGTAATGAGCTACCTTTCGCCGAGATCCATTCCGGGCGTTGGTTTGCAGTGGTCGCACCCTATTCTTGAGTATAACAAAAATGAAATCGATGTCATCCGAAACGCTCAAGCAACTCTGCAAAATAAAACAACGGGAGAAAGCACAAACTTGGCTTTTGATAAAAATAAACAGATTTATCTAAGAGAAAATGAAGGTTTTAAAATTGAAGAAAACAATACCTATCAACTCATAATTAACATTCCTAATCATAGGGAAATCTCTGCAGAATGCACCGTACCGCCACAGTTAAATACTGAAATTCAGAATATAAAAATGATTCCATCTATGATAGATGGCAAAAAACATTTTGAAGTGAGCTTTGAGTTTAAAGACCATGCCAGCTCCGAAAGAAACTACTATCTCGCCTCTGTGAAAGCTTACGGAAGAGGTGTAAAAGAATCGCTGAAAGTGCAGCCTTTTACCAACTTGAATCGTGAGGGGAAAAACATCGTGGTGCATTCAGAAAAAGTGAGCCGAGACTTTGAGGGCTTTTCCCGTATCATCGTTAATTTACTTTTAGTAGACAAAAACTTTTATAACTACAAGCGTACTGTGATGCAACAAATTGGCAATTCCGATTTAGATCTAGAAGCTTTTACAGAACCTGTTTTTGTGATTTCTAATATTCATAATGGGCTAGGCATATTTGGTGCCTACACGAGAGTAACTCAGGTAAAAGATTTAAAACCAAATCCATTTTCTTTTAAAAACTAAAAACAAAAAAAACCGAGATAAAATCTTGTTTTTTTTTCAAGATTAAAACAATGATTAATGTTTATAATCTTCTAATCCTTTTTGTCTAGCCAATGCTTCTAAGAAATAGTAATCTGCATAGTTCAATGGAACATCGATTTCTGCATCATGCGGAATACTACCTACTGAGTGCATAAGCAAGAAGTTTCCGTTTGTTCCCACCAATGCTTTATAAGCAGGACTTGAAAGCGAAGCCACGATTTTATCGGCAGTTGCTTTATAAGGCAATCCGTAAGAAGAAAGCTCATACAATGCAGAAGCGATTACTGCAGCGGCAGAGGCATCTCTTGGTGCATTTGGAATATTTGGCGCATCAAAATCCCAATATGGCACATAGTCTCCTGGCATGTGTGGGTTGGTAAACAAGAAGTTATAAATATTTGCTGCCGCGTCTAAGTATTTTTTATCCTTAGTATAGCGATAGCAAGTTGCAAATCCGTAGATAGCCCAAGCTTGTCCACGCGCCCAAGAAGATTCATTTGCGTATCCTTGTGCTGTTTCTTTGCTACGCACTCCTCCATTTACTTTGTCATAATCCACCACATGGTAGCAGCTCCAGTCTTTTCTGAAGTGATTTTTCAAAGTTTGGTCTGCGTGAGAAATTGCGATTTCACGGTATTTTGGATCTCCAGAAAATTCAGACGCTTTGAAAAGCAGTTCCAAATTCATCATATTATCAATGATTACTGGGCAGTTCCAGCCGCGTTTTCCTTGCCAGCCACGATCTTCGTCCCAACTTTGGATTACACCAGCTTTAGGTCTAAAGCGGGTAGATAAAGATTGTGCCGCTGTGATGATGATGTCTTTGTATTTAGGATTATCTGTCATGCGCAAAGCATTTCCAAAGCTACAATTAATCATGAAACCAACATCGTGGTGCCATTTAAGGTTTTTGACATCTTCTAACGTTTCAGTGTATTTTACCCCAAGATCTTTCCATTTAGCATCTTTAGTTAAATCATACATATAGAACAAAGTCCCAGGGAAGAAACCACTTGTCCAGTCATGGTTTTTTACATATTTTACCTTTCCGTGTTCAAGAGTTCTTGGATTAATAAAGCTTCCGTTTTCTTCAATCAATTTTACTTGATATCCGATTTGAGCTTTTGCCACTTCCAACACAGGTGGGTTATCCACTCCTCCTGGTGCTGTAACATCAGCAATTTTTTGAGGACCACAGCTAAGCATTACCAAAGGTAGCCCTAGTAACAACAATGTTTTTTTCATTCTATCTTTATATTTATTTATCTTTTATCTAAACTTGTAAAAGTTACAATTTCTTTGCTGTGCGTAAAAATACAAAAAATATTGAATTTCCTATCTGATTTTTCTCACTTACCAAGAAATCGGTTTTTTGTTTTTTTGGACTAAAAACTCATTGGCTCTAGAAAAATGCTTATTCCCAAACCAATACCCACGATTGGCACTCAAAGGCGAAGGATGCCCCGATGTTAAGATTAAATGCCCTTTGCTTTTATCGATTAAATTTGCTTTTTTCTTGGCATAGCTTCCCCAGAGCATAAACACGATTTCTTCTTTCTCTTGCGAGAGTTTTTTAATAACCTCATCGGTAAAAGTTTCCCAGCCTTTGCCTTGATGCGATCCCGCTTGGTGTGCACGCACGCTCAGTGTCGCATTGAGCAAAAAAACACCTTGCTTTGCCCAGCGTTCCAGATTGCCGTTGGCGGGCATCGGTATGCCTAAATCATCTTCTATTTCTTTAAAAATATTGATTAAACTCGGTGGCATCGGGATATTATCTGCCACCGAAAAACACAAGCCATTTGCCTGCCCCACACCATGATACGGGTCTTGCCCTATAATCACCACCTTGGTGTCTTGTGGTGGGGTAAAATCAAAAGCAGAGAAAATTTGCTTGCCTGGCGGAAACACCTTTTGCGTGGCATATTCCGATTTCACAAAATTAATCAAAGCTTTAAAATAATCTTTTTCAAACTCCTCGGCGAGCATTTGTCCCCAATCTTCTTGAATTTTTACAGCTGGCATTTATCTATACATTTTTTAATTTCTTCAAAGATAATTTTTTTTAGCTAAAGACTAAAACAAAAAAATCCGTTTCATAAACGAAACGGATTTTTCCTCGAAAATATCGAATTTACTATATTTTTAACACCACGCCTGCACCAATGTTGATGCCTGGTAGCGGTGCCAAATATTTCATCAAAGTGTTTTGTGGTCTTGCCTCTTGATTGAGCAAGTTTTTACCAAATAAATAATACTCTAATTGTGTTTTCCCGATATTTTGTTCGATAGAAAAACGAGCGTTTAGCAAAGTGAACGCTGGCATTGGCTCTTCGTCCCAAATCATTTTACCCAAATATTTTTGCTGAAGATAATGCTGCATATTCACCGTTGCATTGAATTTATTGATTTTAGCACTTAGCCCAGCTCCCCAGCGGCTTTGTGGCATATTCGGCATGTAATCTCCGTCGGTAAATTGTCGCTGGCGGCTATCTGAAACATTTTCGTTTTTCACCAAATCATAAAAACCATTGATAGTCCACTCCCCGAATTTTCCAAAATTTTGAGTATAGCTGGTGTTCAGCTCCATTCCATAAATATTGGTATCCGCCGCACGCCATTCTTTAACAGTGAGCCCTGGCACGCGAGAAACGCCTGTGTGCCCCATATAAATGTAATTTTTGTAGAAATTTTTGTACAAACTGGCTTCAATTTTAAGTCCAGCTAGCGAAATTCCTCCGCCAAGCTCCACGGCATTCACCCATTCTTTGTCGAGCATGTCCTCGCCATTTTCTTCGATTCCGAGCGCAAAATGCGTGTTTCCTGCATACAATTCGTTCACCTCTGGTGCACGTTCGGAGTGTGCATAAGAAGCCAACAAATAGGCTTTGTTTTTTAAATTAAATAAAATTTTAGAATTAAATTGATTTAAATTAAAATCTCTTGTCGTTAAATTTCCACCAGATTTTCCACGAGCTCTTTGATAATCATCATTGGTCGTTGCACTTCTATGCACCCAATCGTGGCGATACCCAATCTGCAAATCAATAAATTTGTATTTTAATTTCTGAAGCGTGAAAATTCCAAATTCGGTGCTTTTATTATCTGGCAAATAACGCAATTTGTAGCTTCCATCCATGATTCTGTGGTTGAAGTCTACGCCCGTTACGCCCGAAAGAAAATTAAATTTTTTCTGTTTTAATTCCATTCTTCCGCTATAATTTTGGTTTTTATAGCTATTCATCACCTTTTGGGCTAAATATTCATTGTCTTTGGTGTACTGACCTAAGGCATTAAATTTTAATTGATTAAATATTGCAAAATCTTTATTTAATTCTAAATCTAAAGATAAATTATCGGTCATTCCCTTGATATTGACGGGCAAGAATGGGGCTTCTTTTGGCGTGTGCGTGTGGCTATGTCCGTGGCTGTGATCGTGCGTGTGCGAATGCATGGCGCGTTCTTCCTTGGCATACAATGGCAAACCATAATCGGCATAATCGTGTTTAAAATTTAGTCCAAAATTCAAATTTTTGCCCATGTATTTAACCCCCGCATTGAAATCCATTTGCTCCGAATGGCTATTGGTGATTTCGCCATATTTGGTAGGCACATAATCATGAATTCCAAGAATTTTCTCGATTCGGCGATCTTTCACTGGGTCTTGCCCTGGAATGTAATCAGGATTTTTAGGATTTGGTTTCTGGGTAAATGTTTCCCAATCAAAATAAGTTTCTGTAAAAGTATATTTATCTTCCTCTGTTAAACCTGCACTAGGATCGTCTAAATTATCCAACACATACTGACTAATGTATGGAAAAAGTGTTGTGTTTAAAACACTCGTTTTGTCCACAAAAATTTGCCCCAATGCCTGCAACGCTGAATTGTTGTCCACCACTTTTGGGTCAAACAAAATCACTGGTTTTGTATTGCCAGGAATACGAATTCGCTCGATTTTGGCATGAGAGCCACCGACAGTCCAGCTCCATTTTGGACTAAAATCCCCACTGAAATCTACTTGCTGTCTTGTGCCTGAATTGCTTGCACCCTCTACCCCTACGGTAGCTTTAAAGGTTTTGCCAACAGGTTTGTATTGGTTTTGGGTAATCATATTTACCGCTCCACCGATGGCTTTTCCGCCATATAAAACCGAGGCTGATGCTTTGTTTACCTCAACTTCTTCTAAGTTATTAGGATTGTAGTTTAAATTAAACTCGGGGCTAATTGCCGTTAAGTCGTTCATAGCAACTCCGTTATTTAAAAGTCGCACACGATTTCCGCTCAAACTGCGAATCATTGGCACCCCCACATTCGGACCAAAATAAGTGTCTTGCACCCCCGAAACATGACGCAATAGATCTCCCAAAGTACTACTCTGTGATTGCTTTATGGCTTGTTTTTCTACCTTCGCTTTCAGTTCTATGGCAGCATCAAGTTTAGTAACGCCTTGCGCATTGACATTGCGAAGTTTAATAATAGTATCGTTTTTAGTTTTTAGATTAATTTGATTGGTAGCCGCATAGGAATATCCCCCTAGCATGGCTAAGATGAAAATGTATTTAATTTGCATAGTTAATTTTTAATAATAAATAAATTGTCCGTTTAAGATTAAACAGAGAAAAATCACGAAAATTCACATTTTTGATGTAATTTTCTGTCTACTAAACAACTATGCAATGGGTGGTCCTCTACGAAAATTTGTAGAATGGAAAACAGGCACATAAGGTGCTACAAAAAGGCTAGGAGCCTCGAGCGTCTCCACCTCAAAAATAGGTGATGTAATCTGCAAAACACTTGGCTCCTCGCCGTACACTATCGTGAATTGGCAAATCGCACAAGTATCTTCTATGTGCTTTGCATGCAACAAAGTTGTATGTTCGTGCGTGTGGAAAGCCTTTACCCCAAGCGAGAAAAGCAACACCACCAACAAGAACAATGCTTTGAAATCTATTTTAAACTTTGATTGCATGTTTTTATTCAGAAGCACGAAAGTATTAAATAAAAATAAGAGAACCAAAAAGGCTCTCTTAATTATTTCTAATACTCATAAATTTTTAAAAGTAATATCCTACTCCAAAAGATATAACTCTTGTTCTAAAATCAGTAACAGCTTCTTTTCTAGCTTTAGCCTCTTCTGGGTGCATAATTTTACTGAGACCTACAGTATATCTTGCATCTAAAGATAATCCAATAGGAAACTGATATCCCACACCAAAAACTGCTGAATAATTAAATCTTTTAACTACTTTATTATAACTTTCACTCCCCGCTCCATCAAAATGTCTCCCCCAGTCATAGTCCAAATATGAATCTGTTAAAATATTCAATTCTGGTCCCATGTGCACATTTGCCCCTTTATAGAATTTATATTTTAATAATACTGGAACATTAATGTTATTTATTCTCATTTGTGAATATCCAATACCTTCCATCTCCAATCTATTTCCTATCTTGGTATAATCAATCTCTGGTTGCAAATACAGCGTATTTTCTACTAAAGGGATTTGAGCAAAAGCACCAATATAAAAGCCTCCTACATTCTTCAGTTCTTGTAGTTCAAATAAAGTTTGATCTAAATGAGAGCTAGTATACCCTACTCTTATTCCATATCTAATTCTTTCATCACCATTTTTACTCCCAACTCCATTCTCTGGAACTTGGGCGTTTATAGTAATCTGACTTAAAAACAAAAAGATAAAAGCGTAAAATGATCTAATCATATTAAAAAATTTTGAGGCGCAAATTTAAAGAAAATATATCTAACAAAAAAATTGGTTTTATATCTCGATAAAATCTGTAATCTCTAAATCATACCCTCCAATGGCTTTTTTACTATCTGGTGTTTTGGTGATTAACTTCATTTTTTGAATGCCTAAATCTTTTAAAATTTGGGCACCAATTCCGTAATCTTTGGTATCTGGAGCTTTCAATGGATTTTCTTGCGTGCCCTCTAGATACGCTTTGTAATGATTAAATTTAGCTTGTACCAAATCCGAATCTATCGCATTATTGATAAATACTAAAACACCTTTTCCTTCTTTGTTTATAATCTGGGTGATTTTCTCAAGCAATGGCTGCTCCCCTTTGTGCAAAGCTGTGAACAAATCAAAATAATCGTTGGTTGATTTTACACGCACTGGAACAGATTCATCTTCTGTCCATTCGCCTTTTGTTAAGGCGAAATGTATTTGATTATTAGTCGTTTGCTTATACGCAATCAAATCATACTCACCATAATGCGTTTGAAATTTCACTGAATCAATTTTTTGAATCAATGATTCGTTTTTAAGCCTATAAGCAATTAAATCTTGAATTGAAACTATTTTTAAATCAAATTTCTCAGCCACTTTCATCAGTTGTGGCAATCGTGCCATGGTTCCGTCCTCGTTTAATATTTCTATGAGGATTCCTGCAGGTTTCAAGCCAGCTAATCTAGCTAAATCTACTGCTGCCTCGGTATGCCCTGCTCTGCGCAAAACGCCGCCTTTTTTAGCCCTCAATGGAAAAATATGCCCTGGTCTACCCAAATCTTGCGGACGAGTTTCTTCGTCTACAAGGGCTTGAATGGTTTTAGATCTATCATGCGTAGAAATACCTGTGGTACAACCTTTTCCTAGCAAATCTACCGAAACCGTAAAAGGTGTGTGGTGCAAAACGGTATTGTGCGTTACCATCATGTTTAAGCCCAATTTCTCGCAGCGGTCTTCTTCCAGCGGAGCACACAAAAGCCCACGCCCGTGCTGTGTCATAAAATTAATCATCTCGGGAGTAACTTTCTCGGCAGCGGCAATGAAATCCCCTTCATTCTCACGGTCTTCATCATCTACCACAATGATTACTTTCCCCTGTTTTAAGTCTTCTAAAACTTCTTCTATGCGATTAAGACGAATGGCTTGTTCTTCCATAATTTACTGGTATCTTGCGTGTTCTGTATTTTTTGATTTAAAATGTTTATTTTTTAGCCTTAAAATTGGCTCCAAATATGCGTTGATGTCAAATAAGTTTGAATCCGTCATGGCTTTATAAGTGAAAAATATTCCGAGCGGTGTAAAGGTTATCACAGGGAGCCATGCCGCCCAATAAGGGTTTAAAACGCCATTTTTGGCTAGATTTTCACTATACATGTAGATTAAATAAAACAAAATAAAGATGACAATCGCTACCACCACGGGCATTCCCACGCCTCCTTTTCTGATGATGGCTCCAAGTGGTGCCCCTATCAAAAAGAAAATCACGCACATGAGCGAATTGGAAAAGTTTCTGACCAAGATCAAAACATGTCGTGCAATGAATTCATCTCGCCCACTGATTTCATCTTTAATCACAGAATAGCTGTTTAAATCGGCTGCGATATTTTCATCGGCTCTCATCATCACTTGCTGGCGATCGGCATCATTTAATTTATTAATGTCAAACGGCAAGGCTTTCTTTTGCGCTTGGTACACAGAATCCAAATTTTCACTTATCGGTGCATAGGTGAGCGACTGAAACTGCGTATCGGCTAATTCATTATAATATGCCTTATTTTGAATTTTAAGTGTATCTACTCTTTTGATTAATTCTTTTGTGTTCAAAAAGCGGTAGTGATCGGTAACATTTTCTTCTTCAATGGCTTTTTCTACAATTTCTGAAATATCGAAATAATGCACCAGCGTATCAAACTTGATTTGCTGATACGGCTGTCTTTCAAGTTGTAAACGATTTTTATTCTGAATTTCGTCTTCGTAATAATACCCATTAAATAATGCTAATTTCAAAAATCTTTTATCTTCGGCTGGCTCAAAAATTCCTTTTTTAGCAATAATTGTTTGTTGATTTTCGTATGCCGAAGCGTCTCGGTGAATAAACACATTTTTAAGTCTTTCACCATTTTTGCCCGATCTTTCGCTAATTTTCATACTAAATCCCGGTACCGCATTGATGAATACACCGGGATCAAAATTTATTGCAGGCTTGGTTTTAGCTATGTTCAAAAGCATATTTCTAGCCTTGCGCTGAGATTGCGGAACAGCTGTATCTGAAAAGAAAAACAAACCGACTGATATTCCGCAGACTAATAAAAAGACTGGAAGCATGATACGCACGAGCGACATGCCAGAAGACTTCATTGCGGCAAGCTCATATCGCTCACCAAAGCCTCCATAAGTCATAATAGCTGAAAGCAACACCGTAAGTGGCAATACAAACTGAATTACGGTGAGCCCTAAATAAAAAAGTAGTTTAAATATTGTTCCTATATCTAAGCCTTTGCCCGCAAACATATCCATCTCTTGCCAAGCAAATTGAACCATGAATATAAAAAACAGCACGCTGAATATAAATATAAATGGTCCAAAAAAAGTGCGGATTCCGTACCAGTCTAGCTTTTTAATCATATAATTTTAAATCTCTGAAATGTAGTAATCTTTATAGAATTTTTTACTAAAATTTAAAAGAGCACTTGGAATAATGATATCGTCTACCTGTTTCTGAACAGTAAATGTGGTTGTGGTATTTTTATGATTGGTTTGAGACAGGCTCACCAATTGATTTTTCTTGGTATCTACTCCTACGATGATATATTTAAGCTCAGATTTTTTAGTCGGAACCAATTTTATGTATTGAACATTTCCTTGTTTTTTATCCAAACTTAAAGTATAGCCATCTTTGTAAATGTCAAAAACACGAGTTGGGGTAAAAAGCTCATCGCTCCCCTTCTCTGGTTTGCTCACCGTTACTTCTTGGTTTTCGCTAGAGATGGTATAAAGTTTTTTACCATCATAAATCTGGCGAATATCCATTTTTGGCACCGTGAGGTTGTATTTATCTCCCTTCACATACACTTCTCCGGCATAGGCATCTTTTGTTTTGGAATCATTATTCACCAATTGGCTTTGGAATTTTATGTAAAAACTCTTCTGCTTTTTGTAGTGCTCGATCACATTGTCCAAAATCTGCTGTGCACTCTGAGCAAAAGTTGCAATGCTAAATAAGGCTAAACATGTGGTATAAAATAACTTTTTCATCTGTTTTCGTTTTTAATAAATACAATCAATCATTTTTCAATAATTGTTCCAAAGTATATTCATCTGCGATTAACACCTCACGGGCTTTGCTCCCCTCAAAAGGCCCCACAATATTGTTTGCCTCTAGCTGATCAATGATGCGCCCAGCTCGGTTATATCCAATTTTAAGTTTACGCTGCAACATAGAGGCAGAACCTTGCTGAGAGTTTACCACAATACGCGCCGCCTCTTCAAACAACGCATCTCGCTCACTTGGGTCTAAATCCAAACTCGAATCGCTTGTTTCGCCCTCATACTCTGGCAACAAAAACGCATCTGGATATCCTTTTTGTCCGCCGATGTATTCCGCAATGCTCTCCACCTCAGGCGTATCGACAAAAGCACATTGCAAACGCACCAAGTCATTTCCTTGTGTATAGAGCATATCTCCTTTTCCAATTAATTGCTCGGCTCCTCCGCTGTCCAAAATAGTTCTAGAATCGATTTTTGAAGTTACTCTAAACGCTGCACGAGACGGGAAGTTAGCTTTAATCATCCCCGTAATTACATTCACCGAAGGACGCTGAGTAGCAATTATCAAGTGAATGCCCACAGCACGAGCCAACTGAGCCAAACGAGCGATTGGAGCCTCGATTTCTTTCCCTGCCGTCATAATCAAATCGGCAAATTCATCTACCACTAGAACAATATAAGGCAAATAGCGATGCCCATCATTTGGGTTTAATCTTCTTTTCTTGAATTTAGCATTGTATTCCTTAATGTTTCTTACGCCCGCATTTTTCAACAAATCGTAGCGGTCGTCCATCTCGATACAAAGCGAGTTTAAAGTATTGATAACTTTTTGATTATCCGTAATAATTGCGTCCTCACTTCCTGGTAATTTAGCCAAGAAATGTCTTTCTATTTTATTATAAAGGGCTAATTCCACTTTTTTGGGGTCCACCATCACAAATTTTAATTCAGATGGATGTTTCTTGTATAAAAGCGAAGAAATAATTGCATTGATTCCCACAGACTTACCTTGTCCCGTTGCCCCCGCCATCAATAAGTGAGGCATTTTAGCTAAATCTGCCACAAAAGTTTCATTTGAAATTGTCTTTCCAAAGGCGATTGGCAATTCCATTTCTGCTGTTTGAAATTTTTGTGAAGCAATTACAGATCGCATCGACACCATGGTAGGATTATTATTTGGCACCTCGATACCTATGGTTCCACGCCCTGGAATTGGCGCAATAATCCTAATCCCTAATGCACTTAAACTTAGCGCAATATCATCTTCTAAGTTTTTAATTTTAGAAATTCTCACACCCGCTTCTGGCACGATTTCGTACAAAGTCACCGTGGGCCCTACCGTCGCTTTAATCGATGCTATATTGATTTTATAATTGCTTAAAGTTTCAACAATTCGGTCTTTGTTTGCCTCCAATTCACTTTGGTCGATTGAGCGTTTTTTGCCTTGATTATAATCTATGAGCAAATCAATGGTAGGGTATTTGTAATTAGACAAATCCAAACGCTGATCGTATTCGCCATATTGCTGCACCAAGTTTTGGCTAATTTCTTCGGGCTCTAGCTCTTCCTCTTCTGGTGCACTTTCCACCTGCATTTTCACATCAGACACGGGCGTGGCAGATGCTGGAGTGCTTGGCGTAGCAAATAATTCAAATTCATCTTCGTCATCATCTTCTATAATGATTTCTTTGATTTCTGGCTCAAAATCATTTTCTGCATCTTCCATGCTCGGCTCTTGCGGTTGCTCCACTTGGAACGACGGTGCTGAAGGCACAGATTCTGGCTTTTGTTTAATTACAAATTCCACTTCTTCCTCATCACTTTTAAAAGTATTTTGAGTAGGCAGTTTTTCTGCAAAATCGTTTTTTATGGTATTTTTTGGCTTTTCAACTTCAGGCACTTTTTCTTCCACGGGAGCCTCGTTCAAGTCATTTTCTACCGATTCTGCTTCTTCTTTTAGTGCACGCTCAGGCATTTTTGGCATGGCAGAACGCACTTTGTCTGGCGTGATTTTCCATTCGATGATGGCATAAAGCAAAAAGGTGAAAAATAAAACCAAAACAAAACCGATGATTCCGATGATGTTTTTTAAATAATCGGCAATTTCAAGCCCCATTCTTCCACCCCAAATATTGTCGTTTACAAAGATTAAATTAAGAAATGGTGGCAGCCAAATACAGAAAAATAAGAAATTTAGCGTTAAGCGTAAAAATTTAATTTTCTGAATTTTAAAGATAATTATCATTCCCAAAATGATTAACCAAACAGGAATAAATAATGCTGCAAAACCTAATTTTTCGTAGATGAAAGTTTCCCCAAGCCAAGCACCCATTTTTCCTAATAAATTGTTCACTTCCACGCTTGGATCTTTCCAAATCCCTACCTGACTTTGATCTGATTTCCAATTCATTAAATAGGAAACAAATGAGATCAAAAGGGTGAAGCCCAAAAAGAGCGAAAGAAGCCCTACAATCATTTTAAAAATAGAGAATCTAGGTGTTTGGGTTGTGTTATTTTGTTTTGCCATATTAGTCTTCAAAAATCTGCACAAAAGTAACAAATTGTAATCGCTCAAAAAAATTATAATTCCATTTAGTATAAATTTATTAACTTGTGCCAAAATATTTATTTTGAAAACACGCTTTATATTAAACTTTAAATCGGTGGAGGGGCAAGATTTATATCTTTCCACTAGCCTAAAAAATGTGGGAAACACCATCGAGACCGCTTTGCCTATGCAATATGTGGGCAAAGATACTTGGGCAATTGAATTGGAAATTCCTTACAAAAAATTTGATTATCATTATATTTTAAAAGATAAACGAGACAATTCTGTAACCGAAGAATGGGGAATCCGTCATTTTTCGCCCGTTTTAAAAAGCAAAAATCATATTCTACATGATTCTTGGAACACGCCAAGCATGCCAGAGTTTAATCTCTCGACTTTGTTCTTCAAAAATATTTTTCCTGAATATGAGAAAGTAACAACTCGGGCGTTAAAGAAAAATACACACCGCTTTGAGATTACTTTTCCGCTCTTTGATCCAAACGAGCGATTGGTGATTTTAGGCGATGCCGATGGGTTAGGTTTTTGGAAAGAAGAAAATGCAATTTTCCTCAATCCTCAAGGCGATGGCAAATGGAGCATAGATGTTGATTTATCTGCCGAAAACAATTATTCCGCTTATAAATACGCTGTTTACAATACAGAAAATCAGCAAATTTCCTATTACGAAGAAGGAGAAAATCGCTGGGTAGCGCCGAATCAATCAGATGAAGATTTTGTAATCGTGAGCGACAATAATTTTAGACAACCTGCCGACAAACGCTATCGTGGTAGTGGCGTGGCAATTCCTGTTTTTTCGCTCAGAAGTGAACAAGATTTAGGCGTGGGAGAATTTTTAGATTTAATTCCGTTTGGAAAATGGTGCAAAAATGCAGGTTTCTCTCTGATTCAACTGTTACCAATCCACGACACCACCGTGAGCCATGATTGGTCTGACTGCTACCCTTATGCTGCCATTTCGGTATTTGCTCTGCACCCGATGTATTTGTGTTTAGAAAAACTGAACTACAAACTCACCCATGCAGAACTTGAAAAAATCTATAAAGCCAAAGAAAAATTAAATCAAGAAACTGGCGTATCCTATGAAAAAGTAAATGCCTTTAAAAATGATTTTATTGCCACTTATGTGCAAAAACACTTTAAGAAATTAGAAAAAAATAAGAATTTCAACGAATTTATCGCTGAAAACAAAGAGTGGCTTTATCCTTATACGGCGTTTTGTGCATTGCGAGACCATTTCAAAACCGTGGACAGCAATAAATGGGGGAAATATAAAAAGATTTCAAAATCAACTTTAAATAAATTTTTCACCAAAGACAGTCAGTTTTACGCCGAAACGCTGAAATTCTGCTATGTTCAGTGGCAATTGCACGAGCAACTGAGCCTTGCCGTGAAAGAATTGCACCAAATGGGAATTGCCATAAAAGGCGATTTGCCAATTGGCGTCTACCGAAACAGTGTAGAAACTTGGGCAAACCCTGAATTATTCCACACCAATCAGCAAGCGGGAGCTCCGCCCGATGCCTTTGCCGTAACGGGGCAAAACTGGGCTTTCCCGACTTATAACTGGGAAAAACTTAAAGAAACTAATTTCGAGTGGTGGAAAAAAAGGTTGCAGTTTATGCAAACTTATTTCGACGCCTACCGAATTGATCATATTTTAGGATTTTTCAGAATTTGGGAAATTCCAGCCGAGCAAGTGCAAGGAATTTTAGGCAAGTTTGAACCTGCTATTCCATTTACGCTAAATGAATTAAGAGAAAAAGGAGTAGACTTATCCATCGAGAGGTTGTATAAACCATACATAACGCAAGAGATTTTAGCTAAAATTTTCGGGGACGAAACCGATGATATAATTGAAGCTTTCTTCGTGAAAAATGGCGAAACTTTTAATTTTAAAACTGAATTTAATACCCAAAGAAAAATCGAAAAAGCCTTAGGGTATGACAATCCTAAAACTACACTTTTGTATGATTTAATAGCAAATGTGCTTTTCATAAAAGATGATAAAAATGACGAGGCATTTCACCCGAGATTTGCTTTGTTTGACACCGAAAATTATAAATCCCTACCCGTGGGGCAACAGATTATTCTGAGCCAATTGCACGAAGATTATTTCTACCACAAACAGGAATTTTTCTGGAAAGAAAAAGGTTTAGAAAAACTACCTGCATTAAAACAAGCAAGCCAAATGCTCACATGTGGCGAAGATTTGGGCATGGTGCCAAGCGTAGTTCCTCAAGTAATGAACGATTTAGCTATTTTATCGCTCGAGGTGCAGCGTATGCCTAAAATTTACGGCGAGCGTTTTTCGCACCCTGCAAATGCACCGTATTTGTGCGTAGTTTCGCCTTCTTCTCACGACACAAGCACGCTGAGACAATGGTGGCGAGAAAATAAGGAAAACACACAATTTTTCTACAATAATTTGATGGGGCATAGCGGAAAAGCTCCAGAGGAACTATCGCCTAAGTTGCAAGAAGAAATCCTGCATCAGCATTTGTATTCTCCTGCAATGCTTTGTGTGATTCCGTTGCAAGAATTTTTAGGAATCGATGAACAGTTGCGCAATCCAAACGAAGATGATGAGCGAATCAATATCCCATCTGTATATCCTCACAAATGGAAATACAGAATGCATATAAACATCGAAACACTATTGAAAGATGAAGCCTTTAGCAATAAACTTCGAAAACTTCACATCGATTGCAAAAGAGCTTAAAAACAGAAAAACCGTTTCAAAAAAATGATTTTGAAACGGTTTTTTAATTATCTAAAAATCTAAAATTCCTATGGAATCCATTTTTTCTCAAAGTTTGGTTTGCGTTTTTCTAGAAACGCATCGCGACCTTCTTTTGCCTCCTCTGTCATATACGCCAAGCGAGTAGCTTCGCCTGCAAAAACTTGCTGCCCCACCATTCCATCATCGGTAAGGTTCATTGCAAATTTCAACATTTTGATTGAAATTGGAGATTTAGCCAAAATTTCTTGTGCCCATTCATACGCCGTATCTTCTAGCTCGTCGTGCGGCACCACGGCATTGACCATACCCATTTCATAAGCTTCTTGCGCCGAATAATTTCTACCTAAAAAGAAAATTTCCCTAGCACGCTTCTGCCCCACCATTTTAGCTAAATAAGCAGAACCATACCCTCCGTCAAAACTTGTAACATCGGCATCCGTTTGTTTGAAAATTGCGTGCTCCTTGCTCGCTAAAGTCATGTCGCACACTACATGCAAACTATGCCCGCCTCCTACTGCCCAACCATTGACAACGCAAATCACTGCTTTTGGCATAAAACGAATCAAACGCTGAACATCTAATATATTTAAACGATGATAGCCATCGTCTCCCACATAGCCTTCTTTGCCCCTCGCCTTTTGGTCGCCTCCACTACAGAAAGAGTAAACGCCATCTTTGGACGAAGGCCCTTCGGAGCTCAATAAAACTACCCCTATAGAAGTATCCTCCTGTGCATCATGAAAAGCTTGTAACAACTCAGCGGTGGTTTTAGGTCGAAACGCATTTCTCACCTCTGGACGATTAAACGCAATTCTTGCTACGCCATTACATTTTTTGTAGGTAATATCGGTAAAATTAAATTTTTCAACATTTTCCCAGTTAATTGTACTCATATTTAATTTTTTTCAAATATAATTAATTTCTACATGAAACGATACAAAAATAGCCACTCTTTGCGGAGTGGCTATTGACTTTTTTATAGTTAGTAGTAATTAGTCTACATACGGCTCAACCGATACATATGAACGATTGTCTCTCTTTTTAGTGAAAACTACTTTACCATTTACCAAAGCAAATAATGTGTGATCTTTTCCGATTCCTACATTGTTACCTGGGTGGTGTTTAGTTCCACGCTGACGCACGATAATGTTACCTGCAACTGCGTTTTGTCCACCAAATATTTTTACGCCAAGGCGTTTAGATTCTGATTCACGACCGTTCTTAGAACTACCAACTCCTTTCTTGTGTGCCATTTTAGTTTAGTTTTTAGATTAAGTTGTTTTATGTTTATTTTCCGCCTTTAAGCTCATCTTGCCAAGCTTTAAGCTCTTCGATTTTACCTTCGGCAGCCATTTGTGCTTGCTTTGGCCAAGTTTCTGTGTCCATAGCAGCGTAGATACCTCCTTTTGGTTCAAGGATCGCTTTTAATTCTTCTGGTTTCTTAGCAGCCAATTCTTCAAGAGTGCTGATTCCGTTTTCGTTGAATAATTCTTGAACTTTTGGTCCGATTCCTTCTACGATTGTTAAATCATCTTTTTTAACTTTAGCTGATGATTTAGCAGGTGTAGCTTTCGCTTTTTTAGCTGGTTTTTCACCTTTTACTCCTCCGATTGAAAGGATTTCGATTTTAGTTAATGAAGCACGGAAACCAGTTTTCTTTTTGTAACCTTTTCTTCTTTTCTTTTTGAAGATTACAACTTTGTCTCCTTTTACGTGTTCAACGATTTTTGCCTCAACGGTTAAACCATCTATAACTGGGGCGCCTACAGTTACGCTACCATTATCAGTTAAAAGCACTTTGTCTAAAACGATTGTTTCTCCTGCTTCACCTTTCAAACGGTTCACATACAACTGCTGGTCTTGCTCAACTTTGTATTGAAGCCCGGCTATCTCTACAATTGCGTACATTTCTATATAATTTTTATAAAATTTCGGACTGCAAAGCTAAGATTTATTTTTGGAAATAAAAAATATTCTTAGGCTTATTCCATTCTTTTTTTGACTAAATCCACTTCAACCCAAAAACTTGCAAAGGGAAAAAATGCCGCTAATATGGCAAAAACAAAGTCTTCATCGTCCCAATTGAGTGCTTTTCTTACATCGTTTACAAGCAATAAATACCAAGTGAACATGATCCCATGCAAAATTCCGATAGGAATCATTTGCCAAAAAATACCCCATTGGTACTTGATGGGCATGGCTACTAAATATAGTAAAATACAGGTAATGCCCTCGGCAATGCATGCCGCTTTGAATTGCTTTATCAGCTTATCTTTTGGTAAGTTCTTAAAATATTTCAACATCGTTATTGGTAAACTTTCATTATATCATTTGACAAAACTGCCCATAAACAAGAGGGTAGCCCCACCTCTTTCAACACTTGATTAAGCCATGTGTTGCAGGTGTAAAAAATACTGTATTTTCCTTTGGCTTCATAAAAGGCATCATCTATATCATAAGTTGCATCGGTTTTTATTTGAATCGATTTGCCATTTTGCAGTTGAAAGGAGTTTACAATTTTATCTACTAATTTTTTATATTCAGCTTTGCTAATTTTAACTTCGATTGTTTCCTTGCCATCTGGCACTATATTTTTATAATAAGTGGTATGCATTGCTGTTCCGCCTATTCCAAAAGCTGCACGGGCAGCAATCCTCGGCGTTAAATCACTCCATGTTGGGATTTCCATATAAAAACCTTTGTCTCCCCAGCCGATTGCTACATAGGTATAATCACGATAACCTCCCTTGGTGTCCTCTGGAGAAATTAGCGTTTGCCAATCATATATTTCATTTTTTATTGGCACCACAAAATCTGTATGCACACCATTGCTGAGCAGATAAATCGTTACTTCCTCGGCTGAATGATGATCAGTATTGCACTTTATATTCCCTCCGATTAGTACTGCAACAAAATACAATACGAAAAATAATAAAATCGATAAAAATACCTTTTTTAAAACTTGAAATAGTTTTTTCATTTGGCTAAAATAATTAAAATTTTGATTTTAGCTCCAAATTCTTTAATCATAAAAAAAGAGCAGCACAATAAGCACTGCTCTTTTGGGTATAATTAATACTTAAAACTACACAAGCATAGACATTGGAGTCTCTAAGTATTGTTTTAAAGTTTGTAGGAAAGTACTTCCAGTTGCTCCGTCCACAGTTCTGTGATCGCAAGCTAAACAAAGTTTCATTGTGTGACCAACTACGATTTGTCCGTTTTTAACAACTGGTTTTTCTACAATCGCACCTACAGAAAGGATACAAGAGTTTGGCTGATTGATGATTGATGTAAAGCTTTCTACACCGTAAGCTCCTAGGTTAGAAACTGTAAAGGTAGAACCTTCCATCTCATCAGCTTTGATTTTTCTATCTCTTGATCTTGTAGCTAAATCTTTTACCTCAGCAGAAATTTGAGATAATGATTTTAAATCTGTATTTTTCACTACAGGTACTACAAGCCCATCTGGAACAGCAACTGCAACACCGATGTTTACAGCAGCGTATTGTACGATTTCGTTATCTTTCCAAGTTGAATTTACCACTGGGTGTTTTTTCACAGCCATAGCAGTAGCCTTCAATACGATATCGTTGAAAGATACTTTTGTATTTGGAATTTGGTTGATTTGCTTACGAGCCGCCATCACATTATCCATATCTACTTCAATGGTTAAGTAGTAGTGTGGTGCTGTAAATTTACTTTCAGAAAGACGCTTAGCAATCACTTTTCTCATTTGAGAGTTAGGGATTACAGTATCTTCTCCTACTTCCAATGCAACTGGACCAGCAACAGCTGGCTTAGCCGCAGCAGCTTGTGGAGTAAAGTTTTCAACATCTTTTTTGATGATTCTTCCGTTGTCTCCTGTACCTTGAATTTGATTGATATCGTATCCTTTTTCATCAGCCAATTTTTTAGCCAATGGAGAAATAAATACTCTACCTGAATTGTTGGTAGCTTGTGCTTTTGGAGCAGCAGGCGCTGGAGTTTCTTTTTTCTCTTGTGCTGGAGCAGCTTGCTTAGGTGCTTCAGCCTTTGGAGCTTCCGCTTTAGCAGCTGGTTTTGCACCACCTCCTGCTACGATTGCAGAAACATCTGTTCCTTCAGGTCCGATGATTGCCAAAATGCTATCAACTGGTGCTGATTGCCCAGCTTCTACACCTATATATAATAAAGTACCTTCTACATCTGTTTCAAATTCTTGAACCGCTTTATCTGTTTCGATTTCGGCTAAGATGTCGCCGTATGATACTTTATCTCCTACTTTTTTGTTCCAAGATTCTACTTTACCTTCTTCCATGGTATCGCTCAATCTTGGCATAGAAACGATAGTTACATTTTCTGGAACTTCAGCCGCTGGTGCAGCTTCCGCTTGTGGTTCTTCTGCAGGAGCGGCAGCTTCTTGAGCTGGTGCTGATTGGCTAGCACCTCCACCGCTTACCAAACCGCTGATGTCTTCGCCTTCTGCACCGATGATAGCTAAAATACTATCAACTGGTGCTGCTTGACCAGCCTCTACACCGATGTATAAAAGAGTACCTTCTACATCTGTTTCAAATTCTTGAACCGCTTTATCTGTTTCGATTTCGGCTAAGATGTCGCCGTATGATACTTTATCTCCTACTTTTTTGTTCCAAGATTCCACTTTACCTTCTTCCATGGTATCGCTCAATCTTGGCATTTTTATAATTTCAGCCATAGTTTTATTGATTTTCTACTTTATCTAAGAATGGATAATTTTCTTGTTCGTAAACCATAGAGTAGATTTGTTCTACTTCTGGGAATGGAGATTTTTCTGCAAAATCAACACACTCGTCTACTTTTTTGATTTGCTCGTCGGTAATTTTGTTCAACTCTTCTTCAGTCGCCCATCCGTTTTCTAAAATTCTGTGTTGAACAAGTAAAATTGGATCTTGCTCTTTGTATTTATTTACCTCTTCTTTAGTTCTGTAAGGCTCAGCATCAGACATTGAGTGTCCTCTGTATCGGTAAGTTTTGATATCTAAGAAAGTAGGTCCGTCTCCGCGTCTTGCTCTTTCGATAGCTTCGTAAGCAGCTTCTGCCACTTTTACAGGATCCATACCATCTACTGGTTGAGAAGGCATTTCGTACCCGTCAGCTAATTTATAAATATCTTCGTGATTTGCAGTTCTCTTAACACTAGTACCCATTGCATATTGGTTGTTTTCACAAATGAAAACTACTGGCAATTTCCAGTTCATAGCCATGTTGAATGTTTCGTGTAAAGAACCTTGTCTTGTAGCGCCGTCTCCCATGAAACAGAAAGTAACTCCTCCTCTTTCAAAATATTTATCTGCGAAAGCAATACCAGCACCTAGTGCAATTTGTCCACCTACGATACCGTGTCCTCCAAAAAAGTTGTGCTCTTTGCTAAACACGTGCATAGACCCTCCCATACCATGAGAAGTTCCATCTACTTTTCCAAAGAGTTCAGCCATAATTCTTTTAGGATCTACACCCATCGCCATTGGCAAAACATGGCAACGATAAGCTGTAATCATCTTATCTTTTTCCATGTCCATCACCTGCGAAAGTCCTGCAGGAATCGCCTCTTGCCCATTATATAAGTGCAAAAAGCCTCTAATTTTTTGTTTCAAATACATGGAACGACATTTATCTTCAAAACGTCTCCAGAAGGTCATTTCCTCGAACCACTTTAAGTAGGTCTCTTTGGTTATTTCTTTCATATTATTTATGTATAACTTTTACAATGTGTTTATATAATCGCACAAATTTACGCTTTTAGGTTTAAAACTACAAAACTATTCCCCTAACATCTCTGAATGAAATGTAAATGGCAATAAGTCGCAAACGCTAAACAGCTTGATTATTTGGGCTTCTGCTCCTTGAAAATAAATTTCAATCTTGGAAAATTGATTTTTCTCATATTCCACCAAAACTTGTCGACAAGCGCCACAAGGTGAAATTGCTTCTTTCATATTTTCGGCACTTGTAGTGATAAAGATCTTTTTCACCACAGCATCAGGATTTTGGCTCTTGGCAGCAAAAATGGCGACACGCTCGGCACACAATCCGCTGGGATATGCGGCATTCTCTTGATTATTCCCTGTAAAAACCTCTCCATTGTCTAGCAAAAGCGAGCAACCTACCTGAAATTTAGAATAAGGTGCATAAGCTCTATCTTTGGCTTCTTTAGCTTTGGCTAAAAGCATTTTATCTTCGCTACTAAGCTCTTTTTCAGATGAAAAGATTTCGTATTTAAAACTCCATTCCTTCATAGTTTCAAAATCTAAGACGCTCCCAATTTAGTAATTAAAAACCAAAGAATCCACATTTTAATTATTTTTTCCGTATTTTGGGCAAAATTTTTTATTTGAATTAAACATTTATGCTTGTAAAAACTTACGGAAGTGCCATCTATGGCATCGACGCAACGACCATTACGGTAGAGACTAATGTGGATAAGGGAACGGGCTATTTCATTGTAGGACTGCCCGATAGTGCCGTGCGAGAAAGTAGCCACCGAATAAGTGCCGCACTACAAAACATTGGCTACAAAATCCCTCGACAAAAAATCATCATCAATATGGCTCCTGCCGACATACGAAAAGAAGGATCGGCTTATGACTTAACCATTGCCATGGGGATTCTCACTGCCTCTAAACAAATACAAGCAGAAAATATAGAAGATTATTTAATCATGGGCGAATTGTCGCTCGACGGAAATGTTTTGCCCATCAAAGGTGTTTTGCCTATCGCCATTCAAGCGAGAAAAGAAGGCTTTAAAGGCATTATTCTGCCCAAGGAAAATGCCATGGAGGCTGCCGTAGTTAATAATCTTGAAGTTTATGGCGTGAGCAATATCAAAGAGGTTATCGACTTTTTTGACCAAGGCACTCCGCTAGATTTAGTGGAATTTGACACCAGAAAAGAATTTTTTAAATCCATCAATCAATTTCCGTTTGATTTTGCCGATGTCAAAGGGCAGGAAAATGTAAAACGCGCCATGGAAATTGCCGCCGCTGGAGGACACAACATTCTACTCATCGGTCCGCCAGGTAGTGGAAAAACTATGCTCGCCAAGCGAATTCCATCGATTTTGCCACCACTCACATTGAGCGAAGCCTTGGAAACAACCAAAATTCATTCGGTGGCAGGAAAATTAAAGAAAAATTCATCGCTTATGACTGTACGCCCGTTCACTTCGCCACACCACACCACCTCAGATGTAGCCTTGGTGGGCGGTGGTAGCTACCCACAGCCAGGCGAAATTTCTTTAGCCCACAATGGCGTTTTATTTTTGGACGAATTACCCGAATTTCAACGCAGTGTTCTAGAAGTGATGCGCCAGCCACTCGAAGACCGAGAAGTTACAATTTCTAGGGCTAAATTCACGGTTACCTACCCCGCGAGTTTTATGCTCGTAGCATCTATGAACCCAAGCCCGAGCGGTTTTTTCCCAGATGACCCGCAAAACACCTCTACCCCAGCCGAAATGCAACGCTATATGAATAAAATTTCGGGACCGCTTTTAGACCGAATTGATCTGCACATCGAGGTGGTGCCCGTGCCGTTTGAAAAACTTTCGGCAGAACGAAATGGCGAGACAAGCGAACAAATCAGAAATCGTGTGATTGCCGCCCGAGAAATTCAAGAAAACCGATACAAGGATACCGAGCATGTGCACTACAATGCGCAAATGGGACCTAAGCAATTAGATGAATTTTGCGTTTTGGACGACGCAAGCTATACCTTATTAAAGAATGCGATGGATAAGCTCAATCTTTCGGCACGCGCCTACGACCGAATTTTGCGTGTAGCTCGCACGATTGCCGATTTAGACAAGGCAGAAAACATTTCATCAGCGCATTTGGCAGAGGCGATTCAATATAGAAGTTTGGATCGTGTGGGCTATTTTTAGCCTAAAAAATAAATAGCCAAAAAACATTTTTTATCTTTACCCAAAATTTAAAAAACCATGAAAATCGGAATTATTGGCGCGATGGAAGTCGAAATTTCGCTTTTGCGCGAAAAAATCGAAAATCTTGAAGCCACTACCTTATACAACTTTAAATTCTACCAAGGAAATTACGGAAATCACGAAATTATCGTGGTGCTTTCTGGCGTGGGCAAAGTGAGTGCCGCCGTGGCAACAACTTTGCTTATAGACCATTATCAGCCTGATTTAATCATCAACACAGGCACCGCGGGCGGCTTGCAAAATGTACGCGTAGGCGACATCATCCTCGCCACCGAAGTGCGCCACCACGATGTGGATCTCACAGGATTTGGCTACGAATTGGGACAACAATCTCAAATGCCTGCAGCCTTTATCCCAGCTGAAACTTTTAGACAAAAAGCAGAGGATTTAGTTCAGCAAAAAACGGGACAAGCTGCTCACGGCTTGATTGTGAGCGGAGATGCCTTTATCAACGATCCAGAGAAATTTGCTTGGATCAAAGAAAATTTCCCAGATGCCAAAGCCGTAGAAATGGAAGCGGCAGCGATTGCCCAAGTTTGTCATCAAATGAATACACCATTCATCATTCAGCGAGCGATTTCGGACATTGCAGGCGAAGGCAACACGCAATCTTTTGACCAATTTGTAAAAAAAGCAGGTGCTATTTCAGCGGAAATTAATCTTGAATTTGTTAAAAACTTATAAGCTTAAAAGCATTTTGTTCAACTTATTTTATCTTTAGCCTTTATAAAAAAATACAACATTTCATGGAAAGAATAGCAAGTTTTTGCATCGATCATTTAAAATTAAAGAGAGGAATTTATGTTTCTAGAAAAGATCAAGTAGGCAACGAAACGCTTACTTCGTTCGACATTAGAATGAAAGAACCTTATCGTGAGCCCGTGCTAGGTGCGGCAGAATTGCACACTATTGAGCATTTGGCAGCGACTTGGCTTAGAAACAGCGAATGGAAGGATAAAATCGTGTACTGGGGACCTATGGGCTGCCAAACAGGAAATTACCTCATCATCGCAGGAGACTATACTTCAGTAGACATTGTTCCATTAATTACGGATTTATACCGATTTATGGCAGATTTTGAAGGTGAAATCCCAGGTGCCTCTACTCTAGAATGCGGAAACTTCTACAACAATAATTTACCAATGGCTAAATACGAAGCTAAAAAGTATTTGGAAGAAGTTTTATTGCAACTTACACCTGAAAATTTAAATTATCCAGCATAATTTAAAGATTTTCAAATGCTCACTGGCGTTCATCACATTGCAATCATTTGCTCTGATTATCAAAAGTCTAAAAAGTTCTACACAGAAGTTTTAGGGCTAAAGATTTTGAGAGAAAATTACCGAAAAGAGCGAGATTCCTACAAATTAGATTTAAGTCTGAATGGAATTTATATTATTGAGCTTTTTTCGTTTCCAAGTCCACCGCCCCGCCCTTCTCGTCCCGAAGCGGTAGGGCTAAGACATTTGGCATTTAGCACACCAAATATTGAAGAAGAAATTGAAAGATTGCAAAAGCTAGGAATTACCACTGAGCCAATTAGAATTGATGAGTTTACGGGTAAAAAATTCACATTTTTTGAAGATCCCGACCATTTACCCATAGAATTATACGAAAGCTAACATGTTTCCAAAACTATACACCACCCAGCGCACTGGCGAAAAATCGAACACGCAACACGCCGAAAATCGCACAGATTTTCAGCGCGATTACGATAGAATTATTTTCTCATCGGCTTTTAGAAAACTACAAAGCAAAACGCAAGTTTTCCCGTTGCCTGGCAGTGTATTTGTACACAATCGCTTAACGCATTCGTTGGAAGTTTCATCGGTGGGGCGTTCGCTTGGGACTTTGGCGGGCGAAATTTTCAGAGAAAATATAAAATCCGATGCTACTGAAGATGATTTATATTTCTACAAGCATAATTTAGCCTATGTCATCGCATCGGCATGTTTGTGCCACGACATTGGAAATCCTGCGTTTGGACATTCGGGCGAAGATGCTATTGCGCAATTTTTCAAAAACAACGAAAATAGCTTAAAATCGTATTTTTCTGAAGAAGAATGGGCTGATTTCATTCATTTTGAAGGAAATGCCAATGCAATTCGCGTGCTCACGCATCAACAAAAAGGCAAATCCGAGGGGGGCTTAATGATTACCCACACGACGCTTGCCTCGATTGCTAAATATCCGTGCGAATCGGTAGCTTCTCTAGGCAAAAAAGGCAATGCACTACATCGCAAAAAATTTGGATTTTTCCAGTCAGAAAAAGAAACTTTTGAGCAAATTGCACAAAGCTGTGGTATGTTTAAAGAACAGAGTAATCCGCTTGTTTACAAGAGACACCCTTTTGTATGGCTCGTGGAGGCGGCAGACGACATTTGCTACAACATCATCGATTTTGAAGACGCTCACCGCCTAGGCATTGTGGAACACAGCCTTTGCATCGAACTTTTTAAGCAAATTATAGATGAATTGGGCGGCGGATTAGAAACTCGCAAAATCGAAAATCGCCTAAACAAAATTGAAAACAAGGAGGATAAAGTTTCTTATCTCCGCGCCAAAATCATTGGTTATTTAGTAAGTGAAATTATTAAAAAATATAAAATTCACTTTTCTAAAATCATAGTGGGCGATTTCAGCACAAGTTTATATGATTTAATTTTAAATAAATCAAAATCTTTACAAACTATTCAAGAATTTTCTATCGAAAACATTTACAATTACAATAGCGTGATTGAGATAGAATCTGCCGGCTATAATGTAATGAATGAGCTTTTGGGCTATTTTGTTCCTGCGATTTTAAAAGACAAAAAGCTACGCACAGGCTACGAGAAAAACGCAGTAAAACTCCTCCCGCCGTCTTGTAATTATAATGGAGAAAATGCATACCAAAAAGTCTTGGGCGTTTTAGACTACATCAGCAGCATGACCGACGACTACGCCGTAGAACTTTATCGCCGAATCAAAGGAATAGAAATCGGCATGATTCGATAATTTTTCAGCAAAAATAAAGCAACAGAAAAACCACATAGGCAATGCTTATGTGGTCTATTTTTTCTGTAAAATTGTTTAATTCTAAAAATTATCTTTTTGCACGAACAGAACTCACGGTTAATCTTTTTCTACCTTTAGCTCTTCTTCTTGCCAATACTTTTCTTCCGTTTTTAGTAGACATTCTTTCTCTAAAACCGTGTTTGTTTCTTCTTTTTCTATTAGATGGTTGAAATGTTCTTTTCATGACTCTTAAAATTTTATTTTACCCTTCAAATCAATTGGGGTGCAAATATAGAAATATTTTTAAAGATAAAAAATTTATTCTAAAAAATTTTCGTTTTTATTTTCATCTTTTCGTTTCAAAAAGCGAAGATTTCTCTCAACAAAATTTAATTATAACTCACTGAATCCCAAAACAGTATTTAAGCATATTTTCAAAAGTTAAAAAAACAGGGTTTTATATTTTTATAGGCTTTAATTTTATTGTATATTAGCAGACTATTATATGAAAATATTACATGTATGACAGATGGTGAAAATTTAATTCCAATTAATATAGAAGACGAGATGAAGTCTGCCTACATTGATTATTCGATGTCGGTAATTGTTTCGAGAGCACTACCCGATGTGCGCGACGGGCTAAAACCTGTACACAGAAGGGTGCTCTATGGGATGAATGAAATGGGATTACTCTCTAATCGTGGATACAAAAAATCCGCTCGTGTGGTAGGAGAAGTGATGGGTAAATTCCACCCTCACGGCGACTCTTCTGTATACGACACTATGGTGCGTATGGCACAAGACTGGTCTATGCGATATATGCTGGTAGATGGGCAAGGGAACTTTGGTTCTGTGGATGGCGACCCGCCAGCGGCGATGCGTTATACCGAGGCAAGAATGCAAAAAATTTCTGAGGAAATGCTTGCCGACATCGACAAAGAAACGGTAGACCAAAAATTAAACTTCGATGATACTTTGTATGAGCCTACTGTACTCCCTACCCGTATTCCAAACTTATTGGTAAATGGTGCCGCTGGTATTGCGGTGGGTATGGCTACAAATATGGCACCGCACAACCTTTCTGAGGTGATTGACGGGACTTGCGCCTATATCGACAATCGTGATATTACAATTGATGAACTTACTCAATATATCAAAGCTCCTGACTTCCCTACGGGAGGGGTTATTTACGGCTATTCTGGCGTGAAAGACGCTTTTGAGACTGGGCGTGGAAGAATTATCTTGAGAGCAAAAACGCGTATCGAGGAAGTTCATGGTAGAGAATGTATCATCGTAGATGAGATTCCGTATCAAGTAAACAAAGCCAACATGATTAAGGCTACTGCAGACTTAATCAAAGACGGCAAAATGGACGGAATTGCCGAAATCAGAGATGAATCGGACAGAAATGGTATGCGTATCGTTTATGTTTTAAAAACTGACGCGATAAGCAATATTGTTTTAAATAAATTATTCAAATACACTCAATTACAAACTTCTTTTAGTGTAAACAACATTGCACTTGTTCATGGTAGACCTGAGCAATTAAACCTAAAAGATTTGATTAGACATTTCGTGGATCACAGACACGATGTGGTAGTACGCCGTACAGAATTTGAGCTTAAAAAAGCGAAAGAGCGTGCACACATCTTGGAAGGGTTCATGAAAGTAATTGCTACCGAAGATACGCTAGACAGAGCAATCTATATCATTCGCCATAGCGAAAACCCACAAGTAGCAAAAGAAGGCTTAATGGCTGAATTTGAGCTTTCTGAAATCCAAGCACAGGCAATTCTTGATTTGCGTTTGGCTCGATTGACAGGAATGGAGCTCGACAAAATCAAAGCCGAGTATGAGGAGATCATGAAAGAAATTCAGCGTTTGGAAGATATTTTATCTAATGAAAGCTTGCGCTACGAAATCATCAAAAATGAACTTTTAGAAATAAAAGAAAAGTATGGTGATGAGCGTCGCACCGACATCAACTATGCAGGCGGTGAGATGAGTATCGAGGACATTATTCCAGACGAAAAAATGGTACTTACCATTTCTCACTTAGGCTATATCAAGCGTACACCACTTACCGAATACCGCGCGCAATCTCGCGGAGGCGTTGGAAACAAAGCTGCTACTTCGCGCGACGGCGACTTCCTAGAATACATGGTTGTGGCGTCTAACCACCAATACATGCTCTTCTTTACCGAAAAAGGGCGTTGTTTCTGGCTCAGAGTATTTGAGATTCCAGAAGGCTCTAAGACCTCTAAAGGTAGAGCAATTCAGAACTTGATAAGCATTGAGCAAGACGACAAAGTGCGTGCCTACATTAGAACCCACGACTTGATGGACGAGGAATATGTGAAAAATCAATTTGTGGTGATGTTGACCAAAAACGGACAAATCAAGAAAACTTCGCTTGAAGCTTATTCTAGACCAAGAGCCAATGGTATCAATGCAATTACCATTAAAGACGATGATGAATTGCTTGAAGCTAAGCTTACCGATGGAAATAGCCAAATTATGATTGCTGCCAAGGGTGGTAAAGCCATTCGATTTGATGAAGAGGCTGTGCGACCTATGGGTAGAACCGCTTCGGGCGTTCGTGGTATCCGATTAGATGGCGGCGACGAGGCTATTGGAATGGTTGTTGTGACAGATATAGAAAACGATACCATTTTAGTAGTATCGGAAAAAGGTTACGGAAAACGAACCAGCATCGAGGACTACCGCACCACAAATCGTGGCGGAAAAGGGGTGATTACCTTAAATATTACAGAAAAAACAGGTAATTTGATTGCCCTTAAAAATGTAACCGATGACAATGATTTAATGATTATCAATAAATCTGGGGTTGCGATTAGAACTGCCGTTTCCGAGCTACGCGTAATGGGTAGAGCTACGCAAGGCGTGAAACTCATCAACTTGAAAAAAGGAGATGAAATTGCCGCCGTAGCCAAAGTGGAAATCGAACATAATGAAGATTTAGACGAAGAAAATTCTGAAAACGAAAATTACGATTCAGAAGATCAAATAAGTATAAACCATAACGAAGAAGAATAACATGAGAAAACTAACATTAAGTTTAGCCGTTGCATTTCTATCGCTTACGGCTTTTGCACAACAGGCAGAAATAGATGCTGCACAACAGGCTTATAGCAGCCAAGACTACAAAGCGACAATACAAAATGCTGATAAAGCTTATAAATTATTAAAAGATAATTTTACCATTCCACCAGAGCCATTGGTAGAATTGTACCATAACGCAGCACTTGCCGCAGAAAAATTAGGAGACACAGACAAGGCTTCTAAATTCTACACCCTGCTTATAAGAATAGAAACTAAACCTTATTACGAAACAAAAAATAAGGACACTAAAAATAAAGAGTATTTCTATTACAAAACACAAGCAGAAAAGGTTACTAAAGAAGGAAATTACACTGCCATTAAAGGCAAAAATTTAACGCCTAAATACTCAGAAAAACTTGTTCCAGAGCTTCAAAAAAGAGCTGCTGAAAGTTTAACTAAAGGTAACGATGCGTTTAATAGTAAAGATTTCAAAACAGCAGCCGTTAGTTTCATGAATGCTTATAACTTAACCAAAGCTATAGGATTACAAAACGAATTGTATGCTTACTATGGAGCCTTGGCTGGATTGCAAACCGAAGATCAAAAACTCATCAAACAAGCTGCTAAAACTTTACAAGATTTGGTAGACAGTGGCTTTACAGGAGAGCAAGAAAACTACATCGCTACAAGCAAAGTGAATGGCGAAGAAGTGAGATTTGCCTCTAAAAAAGACATGGACACGCAAGTAAAATTAGGTGTTGCAGAAAACCCAAGAGTGGAAAAAACTCCATCATTAGAAGAAGAATTATTCAGTAATTTAACCTATGCTTACTACCAGTTAAAAGATTTTGACAAAGGTATCAAAGCGGCACAAGCGGGCTTGCAAAAATTCCCTAAAAACCAAAACATGAACAACATGATTTCGGCTATGTATTATGAGTCTGGGGATACCGATAAATTCATAAGCGACTTGCAAGCAAAAGTTGATAACAACACAGCAAACGCTACCGACTATTACAACTTGGCTAAAATGATGGATGATGCACAAGGTGACAAAGCTAAAGTAAAAGAATATTACTTAAAAGCAATAGAGCTTGATCCAAACATGAGCAATGCTTATTTGAACCTTTCTCTTTTAATCATAGAACCAGAAGCTGATTATGTAAAACTTATGAACAGCAACCTTGGTTCGTCTGCCAAAGAGAAAAAAATCTATAACGAAAACGCTGCTAAAAGAAAGAAACTTTACCAAGAAGCGCTTCCGTACTTAGAAAAAGCATATAAATTGGATGAAAACAATCCAAGCTTGATCAAAGTATTGCAAAATACTTACGATGTACTTGGACAAGATGACAAATTCATGGAAATGAAGAAAAAACTTGAAAGTTTATAATCAAGTATTTTTATAGAAATCAACCGCTTGTAGACTCGTTTTACAAGCGGTTTTATTTTTTAATTAAATTTTAATTCCTCAACTAAAAATCATTCCTTATTTTTACGCTCAAAATCAAATAAAGTAAGAAAACTATGCATATCGCCATCGCAGGAAATATAGGAGCAGGAAAAACCACACTCACTCGCCTACTCGCCAAAAACTTTGGCTGGACACCACAATTTGAAGATGTAGACAGAAATCCATATTTAGATGATTTTTACAACGATATGCAGAAATGGGCTTTCAATCTGCAGATTTATTTCTTGGGAAGTCGTTTCCGCCAAGTCAAAGAAATCAGAGAAAGTGGCAAAGACATCATTCAAGACAGAACCATTCACGAAGATGCTTTTATCTTTGCTAAAAACTTGCACGACATGGGCTTGCTCATGACGCGTGATTATGAGAATTATCTCACGGTTTTTAATCTAATGAATTCGTTTGTGCAAGCACCCGATTTATTGATTTATCTTCGCGCAACGATCCCGACTTTGGTAAAACAAATCCACATGCGTGGCCGTGAATACGAGAGCTCAATCAGTATTGACTATTTAGATAAATTGAATGAAAAATACGAAGAATGGATTAAAACCTACGATGAGGGAAAACTTTTAATCATCGATGTAGACGACATCGATTTTGTAAACAACCCCGAAGATTTAGGAGAAATCATCAATAAAATCGAAGCTGAAATTCACGGATTATTTTAAATCTCGGTTCCTTAAAAAAAACATAAAAAACCCGTTTCTCAACCGAAACGGGTTTTCCATTTATTAAAAATTGATTTTTAATCTTATTTTAAGCAGCCAACGCTTTTTCGTAATCTGGCTCTTGTGCAATTTCTGTCACTTGCTCAGCATACACAACTTCGCCTTCTGGATTCACGACTACAATCGCACGGCTTAACAAACCTTTTAAAGGACCATCTTCCATCGTTACGCCATAAGTTTCACCAAAGTTTCCTCTAAAATCTGAAAGCAATTCTACATTCTTAATGCCTTCTGCAGCACAGAATCTAGCTTGCGCAAATGGCAAATCTCTTGAAATACACAAAACAACTGTATTGTCTTTTCCTGCAGCCTCTTCGTTAAATTTTCTCACAGATGCTGCACAAATACCTGTATCCACACTCGGAAAAATGTTTAAAATAACATTTTTTCCTTTGTAATCTGCCAAAGTTTTAGTTTGCAAATCTTGTGCTACTAATTCAAAATCTTTCGCTTTTCCTGATTGAGGCAAAGTTCCACAAGTTGTGACTTTATTTCCTTTAAATGTAATTTCTGACATAATTTATATTTTAAATTGTTTCAAGCATGTTTATATCAAATTTCGTGCATAAATCTTCAATTTGTTTAATTTTTTTAAATTGCATGAAACCACCATCAATATTCTTTTTTTATTTTCTTCAAAGTATCTTCAATCATTTTCATTCTTTTAGTTACTTTTTCAGCCGAAGCGTCTAATGTAAATCCTTCATCTAAAAGTTCTTTGATTAAAAGCATTTTCTTTATATTCTTGTAATCATAACGCCTATTTCTCCCCTCCTCTTCCGTTAAACTTTGAATAATTCCTTTATCTTCCCAATAACGAATTTGCCTTGTAGGAATTTTGGTTATTTGAGATACCTCACCAATCCCCACAATCACTTTATCCAGAAAATCAAAATCAAAAGATATATCTAAATTCTTCTTATCACTCATTTTGTAATTAATTGACAATTCCTGTTGCAAATATAAAATTAATGTACTTTCTTTGCAATTGTAAATAATTTACAACAATTGAAAAATAAATACAATGAAAGCATTACTACTTATCGAATGTCAGAATGAATGGCTATCTACCAAAGGGAAGCTACAAAAACTAATAGAGGACAAAGAATTATTTAAAAGTTCTATCGCCAAAATAGCAAAGGTACTTCATCACGCAAGAAAACTGAAAATGCCTATTGCTCATGTAGGATTACAATTCCAGAATGGTTACCCAGAACTTGCTAACGGAAAAAGTGGGCTGAACAGAGTCATTCCTATTGTAGGAACATTTCCTTTAAATGAATTTGGTTCTCAATTTTACGAAGATTTTAAACCAATTGAAGGAGAATTCATTGTTACGGGACGAACTGGAGCTAGTGGATTTGCTGGTTCAAATTTGGACATTTGGCTCAGAAATAACAAAATAGAAGATATTTATCTAGTGGGCTATGCCACTCATGTTTGTGTGGAAAGCACTCTACGCGAAGCTCATGACAAGGGGTATAACCCTATTTTGATTGAAGATGCAACTTCCGCTTTTAATAAAACACAACAAGATTATGTTATAAACGAAATTGTACATCATTTTGGAGAAAGTATAACATCTGAAGATTTTACTAATGAATAGAGAATTGAAACAAACTTTCCGATTTGTCTTCTTTATCGCTACACCACTTTGCTTAGTCAATAGTTTTATTTTTAGTTTCGGTAAATCTTCCTTTTTACATGAATGGTTATATCGATTTATTGTAAACTATTCTTTAACCTTTCCACAAGCAATTTGTTATGTATCAATCATAAGATGGATTAATGGCAAAAAAAGCTGATTAATTTTTAATAAAAATTAAATCCTATGCAGAATATATTATACAGCATAGGATTTTATTCATTATACGAATTTTTACAAATATAATTATTTGAATAAAAAAAATCTGCTCAAAGCACAAAAGCCTCGAACAGATTTTTTTTTATAAAATTATATTTTAATCTTAATCGATTATTTAGATGTGAATCACTTCGCCATAAGCAGCTGCCACCGCTTCCATCACAGCCTCAGACATAGTTGGGTGAGGGTGTACGGTTTTAATGATTTCGTGACCAGTAGTCTCAAGTTTACGAGCAGCTACCGCTTCAGAAATCATTTCGGTAACACCTACTCCAATCATGTGACATCCAAGCCATTCTCCATATTTAGCATCGAAAATCACTTTAATGAAACCTTCGTTGTGTCCATTGGCAGTAGCTTTTCCGTTGGCAGAGAATGGGAATTTACCTACCTTGATTTCATATCCTTTTTCTTTAGCCTGAGCTTCTGTTAAACCAACAGATGCGATTTCAGGCAAGCAGTAGGTACATCCTGGAATGTTTCCATAATCGATTGGGTGAACATCCAATCCTTTAATCTTCTCAACACAAGTGATACCTTCTGCAGAAGCCACATGCGCCAATGCCTGTGTAGGCAACACATCTCCAATTGCGTAGTATCCTGGGATATTAGTTTGGTAGAAATCGTTTACCAAGATTCTTCCTCTATCGGTAACAATACCTACATCTTCCAATCCTATGTTTTCGATGTTTGGAGTAATACCTACGGCTGAAAGAACGATATCTGCTTCTAGAGTAACTTCTCCATCTTTAGTTTTCACTTTAGCTTTTACACCTTCTCCGCTTGTATCTACAGACTCAACAGAGGCATTGGTCATCACTTTGATACCTGCTTTAGTAAATGATTTTTCTAATTGTTTAGAGATTTCCTCATCTTCTACTGGAACAATTCTTGGCATAAATTCTACGATAGTAACTTCTGTACCCATAGTAGCGTAGAAGTATGCAAACTCAACTCCGATAGCACCAGAACCTACAACGATTAATTTTTTAGGCTGTTCTGGCAAAGTAAGTGCTTGGCGGTATCCGATAACTTTTTTACCATCTTGTGGCAAGTTTGGCAACTCTCTTGAGCGAGCACCTGTTGCGATGATGATGTGATCTGCACTATATTCTTCTTCCCCACCATCGTTCAATTTTACTTGAACTTTTTTATTTGGTTTTAGGGTAGCTTCTCCCATGATCACATCAATTTTATTTTTCTTCATCAAGAACTGAACACCTTTGCTCATAGTTCCTGCTACATTTCTACTTCTTTTTACAATGTTTGGAAATTCGTAAGAAATGTTCTCTGGCTTGTTTAAACCATAAGCTTCTGCGTGGTTTAAGTAATCGAAAACTTGCGCACTTTTCAACAAAGCTTTGGTAGGAATACATCCCCAGTTAAGGCAGATTCCACCTAAATTTTCTCTTTCAATAATTGCAGTTTTAAAGCCTAATTGAGAGGCTCTAATTGCGGTAACATAGCCACCAGGACCACTACCTACAACGATAACATCATATTTCATTTTGTGAAAAATTTTTATTGATTTAATGAATCTGTGCGAATTTAAGCATAATTTATTTGATTAAAAAAAGTTTGACCATTTAAGTTGATTTCAATTGGTAAAAATCATAATTTTTGGGGCTAAATTTTTTTAAAATTAAATTTTTAAAGACTTTTGCATCATGAAAATATGGATACATGCCGCAAGGCTCAGAACGCTACCACTCTCGCTGAGTGGAATCATTTTAGGAGGATTTATTGCTCAGTTTTATCATTCGTTTGATATTTTACTTTTTGCCTTGGCATGTTTCACCACTTTGTTTTTGCAAATCCTGTCCAATTACGCCAACGATTATGGCGACGGCGTCAAAGGTACCGACGAAATAAGAACGGGCGAAATGCGTGCCGTAGCCGCTGGAAAAATCTCTGCACGCGCCATGAAAAATGGCGTAATCCTCATGGCATTGCTCTCGCTAATTTCAGCCTTGTTATTACTATTTTTGGCGTATTACCCTGCACATTTAGGATTATTATTTTTCTATATTTTCTTGGGATTGCTCTGCATCTGGGCGGCCATACAATACACCGTGGGCAAAAAGGCATACGGCTACCGTGGCTTAGGCGACATCTTTGTATTTTTATGTTTTGGGCTCATTTCTGTAATTGGGACAACAATGCTTTTCACCAAAAGTTTTATCCCGACTTTGCTCCTGCCCGCCTCGGCGATTGGGCTTTTGAGCACCGCGGTGCTCAACCTCAACAATATGAGAGACTTGCCTCAAGACAAAGAGAAAGGCAAAATCACAATTCCTGTAAAAATTGGAATGGCTAAGGCTAAAAAATATCACAGCGTTTTGCTCTTTTCACCTTTTATATTAATGGACATTTATTTCATCATCAACGATGTTTCTTTGCCAGGATACTTCTTTAATGCACTGCTTCCTTTTGCGCAAAAAATGAACATCCGCGTGACAGAAAATGTGATTCCTGCCGAATTAGATGGCGAGCTTAAAAAAACAGCACTGCTCACTTTGGCTTTTGCCATCTTTTGTGGTCTTGGTTTGGTTTTTAACTAAAAAAATTCAAGCAAATTCATATTTTTTTCAAGGCTGAATGTTATTAAAATTTAGCTCTAAAAAATTGCTAAGATTGGGATTTTTTTTCTTTGTTTAAAGGATTAATTCTACCTTTGTAAAAAATAAAAATCAATATGCTTGTTATAGGAATTGCAGGTGGTACGGGTTGCGGAAAAACCACCGTGGTAAACAATATTTTAAACAAATTATCGTCGGAAGAAGTTATTGTAATTTCACAAGACAACTATTACAAAGACAGCAGTCATTTACCTTTTTCTGAACGAGAAAAAATTAATTTCGACCACCCACGAGCCATTGATTTTGATTTGCTGGTGAGCCACATCAAGGCACTCAAAAACGGAGAAATCATCGAGCAGCCTGTGTACTCATTCCTCACTCACTCTCGCACCGAGGAGGTGATCATCACACACCCAAAATTGGTGATTATTGTAGAAGGAATTCTTGTGCTCACTAATCCAGAACTTAGAGATTTATTTGATGTAAAAATATTTGTCCATGCAGACTCAGATGAGCGTCTTGTGCGCAGAATCCGTCGTGATATCCAAGAGCGTGGGCGCGATCTAGAAGAGGTTTTGACTCGTTATCAAAAAACTCTAAAACCTATGCATGAGCAGTTTATAGAACCATCTAAAAACTACGCAGATATCATAATTCCAAACGAGAAAAAACAAAACACCGTGGCAATTGATGTGCTTTCTACTTTGATTTTAAACAAACTAAATGCACAATAACAAGCCATGGAAAAAGATAATTCTTCGCCTAATAAAAACATTGGGATTCTAGATTTTTTATCCAAATATAAATATATAATCGTAACGGTAGCGTTCAGCGTGTGGATGTTGTTTTTTGACCAAAACTCGTTTTTGATGCACAAAGAACTCAGCAGCGAAATCAGCAAATTGAACGAAGATGTTGAATACTACCAAAAAGAATTAGAAGCTCAAAACGAAGAACTTAAACAGCTAGAACACGACAAAAATTCGTACGAGAAAATTGCTCGTGAAAAATATTTCATGAAGAAAAGCAACGAAGATATATTTATCATTGAGCTAAAAGACAGCATTCAGCCCGAAGAAAATTAGGCTATAATATGAATTTCCTTAAAGCAATTTTGCGCCCCGATGTCCAAACTTGGCTAAAGGAACATGCCAAAAGCAATCCGTATGGTTTGGCATTAAAAAAGTCTCCTTTTGCCGATGTTTCCATGCCACAGCTTGTGCAGCAAATTGCGGGTAAACAGCTTTTAGCCAAAAAAATTCCATTTTTAAACGATTTTCCAGACATCGTTTATCCGCCCAAAATCAATATAGAGCAATGCTCCTCTTGGGCAACCGCACAGTACAAAGCTCACATTGTAAAAGCCAAAAAAATCGCCGATCTCACAGGCGGATTTGGGATTGATTGCATGGCATTTGCCCAAAATGCCGAAAAAGTAATTCACATTGAGCAAAACGAAGATTTACAAATCATCTCAAAACATAATTTTGAGGCTTTAGGGCTAAAAAATATTTCTTCTTTTGCCCAAGATGGCTTAGCTTTCATTGCTGATTCTAAAGAAGATTTAGATTTAATCTATGCCGACCCTTCGCGCCGAGATGAAAACAAAAACAAGGTTTTTAAATTAGAAGACCTGAGACCTACTCCACAAGAAATTTTGCAAGTGTGCCAAAATCAAAATACGCAGATTTTGCTCAAATTAAGCCCTATACTTGATTTAACCGAGACTTGCAAAACGCTAAACAATATTGCTGAAATCCATATTGTTTCTTTAAAAAATGAATTAAAAGAAATTTTATTGCTCGTTTCGCCACGGAAAAAAATGGCTAAGCCCAAAATAGTGTGCGTGAATTTAGAAACCAATCAGCCCAAATATGAATTTTCTGGTTTGGAAGACGATGAAAACATTCGATTTTCCGCACCTGAAAAATTTATCTATAAACCGAATGCTAGTTTGATGAAAAGCGGTGCTTTCAACCGATTGGGAAATAATTGGGGACTTAAAAAATTAGAGCCTAACACGCAACTCTACACCAGCGAAACACTTATTAAAGATTTCCCTGGAGAGGTTTTTACTAACATTTCTCCTATCGAGAACCCGAAAAAAGCTTTAAGAAATAAATCTATTCGATTAATTCGCCGAAATTTTCCTGCGGATTTAAACAAGATTAAAAAACAGTATAAATGCAAAAGCGACGGAACCGATGTTGTGATTTTCACCCGTTCCGTCGCTGGCACTCATATTTTAAGTGCAGAAGAAGTTTAATTCTTACTATTTTTTCAAACTAAAATTTTCAGGTAAAATTAAATTCAAAATCACACCGACCAAACTACACAGCCCAATTCCCGACATCTGAAACGCACCAAAATTGATGTCTGCTCCACCGATTCCTACAACAAGAATCACAGAAGCTATAATTTGATTTTTGGTATTGTTGAAATCCACTTTATCGTGAATCAAAGTATTGATTCCTATGGAGGCTATCATTCCAAAAAGTAGAATCATAATTCCACCTAAAACGGGCGTAGGAATAGAAGTCAAAAGTGCCGTAAGCACGCCTATGAACGATACCACGATCGCCGTAATTGCCGAAATCCTCAACACCATAGGGTCGGTAACTTTCGTAAGCTGAATCGCTCCCGTCACCTCAGCATAAGTGGTATTCGGTGGACCACCCAAGCACGATGCCACAAAACTCCCAACACCATCGCCTATCATGGTTCGGTGCAAACCTGGATCTTTGATAAAATCTTTGTGCGCTACTTTCCCAATGGCATAAATATTCCCAATGTGCTCCACGATCGGTGCAATCGCCACAGGTGCAATATACAACACCGCTCTCCAACTAAACGATGGGAACACCAATGTCGGCGCACTGAACCATTCAGCATTTTGAATATTTTCTACTTCTACAATTCCTGCAAAATAAGACACGACATAGCCTACCACCAAAGCGGTGAAAATCGGGATTAATTTAAGCATACCTCGACCATACATCACAGTAACAATCGCTGTAATCAGCGTAACTAAAGCAATCAGCCAGTTGTTGGACGCGTTTTGAATAGCAACGGGAGCCAAAGACAACCCAATTACCATAATCACAGGACCTACAACCACCGAAGGAAATATTTTTTGAATAAATCCAACCCCAAATTGCTTGACCAAAAAGCCAAAGATTAAATACAAAATCCCGACAGAAGCCAATCCGCTCAACGCTCCCTCGTAGCCATAAGCCACTATCGCGATCGGAATAGGTGCAATAAACGAGAAGCTGCTCCCTAAGAATACGGGCACTTTTCCTTTCGTAATTAAATGAAAGATTAAAGTTGCAATCCCCGCGGTGAATAAAGCCACGGCAGGCGTAAAACTTTTGTATGTATCTGGAAAATCTGTTATTCCTTTGGCTGCCAATTCAGATTCCACGCCCGTGGTAACTAAAATCGGCACCAAAATCGTGGCTCCAAACGCCACAAACATAAATTGAATTCCGACTAATAATGTTTTGATAGATATGTTTTTTATGTAATTTTTTAAATTATTTAGCGCAATAAAGAAACTACAATTTCAAAAATCGAAAGCGAACCGATAAACCACATAATCGGGTGAATTTCTCTAAATCGTCCCGTTCCCACACAGAGGATTAAATAAGTTCCAAAACCAAAAGCAATCCCTGAACTGATACTGTATGTGAGTGGCATTAAAATTAAAGTAAAAAACACAGGAACCGATAAATATAATTGACTAAAATCTATTCTCACCAAATGTTTCACCATGTAAATTCCGACCAAAATCAAAGCGGGTGCCGTGGCATAAGCGGGCACAATCCCAATGATAGGCGCAAAAAACATCGCAAAAAGGAAAAACAACGCAGTGAAAACAGAACTTAATCCCGTACGCGCCCCGTTGGCAATACCCGCCGCAGATTCGATATAAGTCACGGTGCTGCTAGTCCCCAAAATACCACTCAGCATAGTAGTAAAGGCATCTGCCTCTAGCACTTTTTTGATATGTGGCATTTTGCCATCTGCTTTCACCAATCCTGCCTCCATCGAGCAGGCAAGTGCCGTCCCTATTGAATCAAATAAATTGACAAACAAGAACGAAAAGATAGGAATAATGAAACTTATTTTTAAGATTGAAAGCACATCTAGTTTTCCTAAAACAGGCATAATGCTTGGCGGCAAACTCACCACTTGGTCTGGCAATCCCACAGCAGGATCAAATATAAATCCTAAAAAAGTTGAAAGTAAAATGCCTATCAAGATTGAACCTTTTACCCTGTAAATTTCTAATAAAATGGTGGCTAAAAATCCGATAAGTCCAATTACCAAACCTGGCGAAAATCCTCCCAATCCGATGAGTGTTGCAGGATTTGCCACGATAAGCCCCATGTTTTTAAACCCAATAAATGCGATAAAAAGTCCAATTCCCGAACCAATGGCAATGCGCAAAGGCTCTGGAATAGCATCAATGATTTTATGTCGCAAGCCCAATACCGAGATGATGATGAAAACTACCCCAGAAAGAAACACCACTCCAAGTGCTTGTTGCCAAGTCGCGCCCTGTGTCAAAACCAGCGTATAAGTAAACATTGCGTTGAGCCCCATTCCTGGTGCCATTGCAAAAGGAACATTTGCCCAGAAACCTACCACAAGGGTTCCGATTACTGCCGCGATACAAGTTACCGAAATCAGTGCCCCCTTATCCATTCCCGTTTCAGAAAGCACATTCGGGTTTACGAAAATAATGTAAGCCATGGTTAAAAAAGTTACCAAGCCTCCCATAAACTCCTGCTTTACATTTGTTTTTCTTTCTTTTAATTTAAAAAAATTGGCTAACATATTGATTTTTAATTTAATTATTTTTCTTAAAGCACCCAACGCACCATCACAGTAGGATTTACACGAAAATCTCTACTTGGCACAAAATTCTTACTAATCTCAATTTCTGTTCCCACCGAAAAATGCTCGTTTAGGTTGTATAGCAATTGCGGTTCGGTAATGAAAATAGCATATTTTAAATCCTTATCTGGCGTGAGCGGTGAGCTCCACACATCTAGAAAACCTCGAAAAGTGATTTTGTTTTGGGCAAAATTCTGAAACCACACGGCAGTAAATTGCCCATCTAGCCCATTGGAATCCTTAATCCATTTATACAAATAGGAAGTATGAAGTGTGAAATTTCCGATTTTCACAGGAAAGCCAATCCCTGTGAGTGCCGACGGCTTTATCGGAATGCCCACCGGGCTCTCTCCTTTGGATATTAAAAAACCATCGTTGTACTCTATATGAAAGTTGAGTCCATCGATGGCTTTATTTTTAATATTAAATTTTCGTGCAATCTCAAAATAGACAAGCGATGCGCCGTCGGGTCGGTTAAAGTCTATATCGGTAAACATAAATGTGCTCCCTAGACGATCGGGTTTAAAGATCTCGAAAGTTCCCGTGAGATAATCACGGTCTTTCCCAAAGTCGTAATGCAGCTGCAACTCCTGCGCATTTGCCTTGATTCCCATGATAACAAGGAATAAAAGTAAAATCTTTCTATCCATGATTTTGTAGAATTTATCCGCAAAAATATTTAGAATTTTTAACGCACAAAAAACTTTTTGCCCTATTGAGCCACAAATTTTTAAAAAATTATAAACAAATTAAAATCAAATATCCAAAATCAATTGATTATAAGGCTAATTTTTGCCTTGATTAAATTTACAAAATAAATTTGTTAGATTAGACTAACTTTTATATTTTTGCATCAAAATTTAAAGATTAATACATGAAAACAATCACTACTAGTTTAATGCTACTATCGACAATGTCGGGAGTTTTAGCGCAAAAACCCACCACAGATTCCATTAATAATAAATTTAATATCGATCCCATAGTAGTTTCGGGAACGCTTCGCCCTGTAACCAAAACGCAAAGTCCTGTTCCTGTGGAAGTGTACACCAAAGCCTTTTTTCAGCAAAACCCAAGTCCCAATTTATTTGAAGCCTTAGGAAACATCAACGGGATTCGCCCGCAGGTAAATTGCAATGTTTGCAACACGGGCGATATCCACATCAATGGGCTAGAAGGTCCCAATACCATGGTTCTCATCGACGGAATGCCCATCGTGAGCGGACTAAGCACCGTGTATGGACTAAGCGGGATTCCAGAGGATTTGATTGAGCGTGTAGAAGTGGTAAAAGGTCCTGCCTCTACTCTTTACGGATCCGAAGCGGTGGGCGGATTGATTAACATTATTACTAAAAATCCCTTGACGGCACCTAAATTTTCTGTAAACGCCTTCGCCTCTTCGTGGCAAGAATACAATGTAGATTTGGCAACGAAGTTTAACACAGGAGAAAAGGTTTCTTCTCTCGTGGGGCTTAATTACTTTAATTATAGCAATCCGATTGATAAGAATAATGATAATTTCACGGATTTAACTTTACAAAATCGCGTTTCGGTGTTTAATAAATGGAGCGTGAACCGCCCTGAAAACCGAAAATTCACTTTTGCGGGACGATATGTGTACGAAGATCGCTGGGGCGGCGAAATGGACTGGAACAAATCCTACCGTGGCACCGACATTAAATACGGCGAAAGCATTTACACCAGCCGCTGGGAAGCTTTTGGGACTTACCAATTGCCCACTACCGAAAAGATTTTCCTAGACATTAGCTTAAACCACCATCACCAAGACAGCTACTACGGCACAGATAAATTCTTAGCCGATCAAAACATTTATTTCGGACAATTGACTTGGCACAAAAACATCGGAATTCATAATTTATTATTTGGTGCAGCTTATCGCTACACTTATTATGACGACAACACGCCTGCGACCATGCAGGATTATGCACACGCCAAAGAAACGCATTTGCCAGGCGCATTTGTGCAAGATGAAATTCATTTCAATCCCCAAAATGTATTGCTTGCAGGATTGAGATATGATTACAATTCGGCTCACGGAAATATTTTTTCGCCAAGAATTAATTACAAATGGAACTCTGCCGACAAAAACACGATTTTACGCCTAAGTGCAGGCAATGGATACCGCGTGGTAAATGTATTTACCGAAGACCATGCGGCACTCACAGGAGCACGCGAAGTGATTTTTAAAGATCATTTAAAACCAGAAACTTCTTGGAACGGAAATGTGAATTTAGTTCAAAATTTTTATACAGATGCGGGCAATTTCTTTAATCTAGACTTTAGTGCATTTTACACCTATTTCAACAATAAAATCGTTGCCGATTACGACGAAAATCCCAACCAAATCGTGTATGATAATTTAAAAGACCATGCCATTTCTAAAGGGCTTTCACTAAGTTTTAATGCCTATACCAAGCTGGGCTTAAAATTAAATCTAGGAGCCACTTTGCAAGATGTGTATTCGGTGGAAAATAACGAAAAAATTCAGCAAGAATTTACCGAACATTTTTCGGGCTCATGGGGAATTGGTTATGAATTTAAAAAAGCTAAATTAAAAATTGATTACACAGGAAATTTGCGCAGCCCTATGAAATTGCCTCTCCTGAGCGAAACCGATCCAAGACCCGAGAAATCGCCTTGGTATTCGATACAAAACATACAAATCAGCAAAAGCTTTAACAACGGATTGGAGGTGTATGGCGGTGTGAAAAACTTGCTAGATTTCACGCCATACAAGCATGCCCCATTTGTGATTGCTCGCGCGAACGACCCGTTTGACAAAGGAGTAGAATTTAATTCTGAAAACGAAGCAATTCCTACGCCTAGCAATCCCTACGGGCTCACATTCGACCCGTCGTATGTTTACGCTACCAATCAAGGAATTAGAGCCTTCTTGGGCGTGAGATTCAATCTTAAATAAACTCGTTTTTCGCCTCATTTTTTCATATCTAAAAAAAGCGATTTTCAGTATTTTTTTGAAAATCGCTTTTTTGATGTTTTTCTTTCTTAATTTTTAAAAATGAAGACCTATGCCCAATCCTAAGCCTGGTCCTTTTTCTCTTACTTTCACATCTTGCACTTTGTAGCCAAAGCAAGTGTACCTGTAATCAAACGAAACCGACAGGTTTTGCGAAACGAAATAAGAAACGCCCCCACCAAGTACCCAAAGCAATCCGCCATTTTCTTGCTTTTGCTCACTGTCATTACCTGTATGGTTTACATATTTAGTATTACTTCTACCATATCCCAATCCAGCAGACAAAAATGGTTTAAAATTCAAATTTCCGAGATTGATGTAAGCCAATGCTGAAGGCACAAAAGCCAAGCGCGAATTAGTGAGCTCATCGCCATTGCTTTCCTCTGTCATTGTTCTAGCATACTCAAAAGTGGTACCCAGCGCAAAATTATTAGCTATAAAATAGCCTCCACTTATCTCCAAATTGGTATTAGAAATGCGGTGATTATTCAAAGTATTGAGTCCATTGTCCAATTTTCTCGTTACTTGATTAAAATTTAAACTTGTTCTGGCATTAAGCACCCAATTTCCCTCGTTGGTTTGTCCATAAACCGATGCAACACATAAAGTTGCTAAGGCAAAAAATAATTTTTTCATGTGTTTTTGTTTTAAAAATAAATGCTTAAAACGAAGTTAAGCTAAATTTATTTACCTAAAAAGATTTAACACTAAAAAATCTCAAAAAAATTGTTTTTAAAAAATAATCTCTAAATTTGTATCTTTGAAAAATTAAATAGAAAAAAGATTGATTTATGAGTGGTTCGGTAAACAAAGTAATCCTTGTGGGAAATTTGGGAGATAATGTGAAACTACACTATTTTGATGAGAATAATTGTATAGGGAGATTCCCACTTGCGACCAACGAAGTTTTTGTGCGAAAAGATACAGGAGAGCGAGTTACCCAAACCGAGTGGCACCAAGTGGTGGCACGCAATAAAGTGGCACAACTTTGCGAAAAGCATTTGAGCAAAGGCGACTCTGTATATGTGGAAGGAAAATTGAAAACCCGCAAATGGGACGACAACGGAACTACACGCTACACTACTGAGGTACAAGCTACTACCATTCAGTTTTTGACTAAAAATGTAAGCACCTCGGAACATTCCGAAGAAATTTAAATAAAGAGATTTTAAACCTTATTTATGTTGGAAACAGAACCTCCCAGTTTATTTATAAACGCTATTTTCGCCTTTTCTAGTTATGAATTTGGCGAATTGTTTTTGCTTCTAATTTTACTTTTCCTTTCCGCGCTGTTGTCTGGCTCGGAAGTGGCTTTCTTTTCGATTAAAAAGAAGGATTTGGTGCAAGCCAAAGAAGAAGGAAAAGATGTATCTTCTGTCGAAAATTTGCTTAAAGACAAACAAAAACTTTTGGCAGATATCCTCATCGGGAATAATTTTATAAACATCGGGATTGTATTGCTTTCGGCTATGATTTCCGAAGTTTTTGTGCACCCATACTTGGGCGATTTAACATTTATGGGCATTAGTTTCAGAGTATTGTTTGATGTAGTGATTATCACTTTCTTGCTTTTACTTTTTGGCGAAATTATCCCTAAAATTTATTCCAATCAAGCATCTTTAAAATTCGGCACTTTCACCGCACCTTTGATTCGTTTTTTTGATATCATTGCCAAGCCTATTTCAATTCCGTTGTTATGGCTTAGCTCCTTGATTGAAAAGAATTTAAAAAACGAACATAAAATCTCGGTGGATCAGCTCTCGCAAGCTCTCGAAATGACTTCGGAAGATGAAATGACTACGAACGAAGAACAACGCATTCTTGAAGGTATCGTAAATTTTGGAAATACCGAAACCCGAGAAGTGATGACACCTCGCGTGGATATGTTTTCGATGCGATTGGAAAATAATTTTCAAGAAGTTTTACAAAAAATATCGCAAAAAGGATTTTCCCGCGTTCCTGTGTATGAGGACGATATCGACGAAATCAAAGGGCTTCTGTATGCCAAGGATTTATTGCCGTATCTTGACGAAGAAGATTTTGATTGGCACACCGTTTTGCGCAAGCCATACTTTGTGCCAGAAAACAAGAAATTAGACGATTTATTATCTGATTTCCAAGAGAAAAAAATCCATATTGCTATTGTGGTAGATGAATACGGCGGAACTTCTGGAATCGTGAGTATGGAAGATGTCTTGGAGGAAGTGGTAGGAGATATTTCAGACGAGTTTGATGATGAAAATATCTTTTATTCTAAATTAGATAAAGATAATTATTTGTTTGAAGGAAAAACCTCGCTCAAGGATTTCATGCGAATCATGGAAATCGACGACGACACCTTTGATGATGTGAAAGGCGAAGCAGAAACCTTGGCAGGACTGATTCTTGAAATTAATGAAGAAACGCCTAATCGCCGACAAAAAATTCATTATAAAAACTTTGTTTTCACCATTGAATCCATCGACAAAAGAAGAATTAAGCGTATAAAAGTTACCAGAACGCCATTACCTGAAGAAGAAACAAATGAAGAGCAATAGTATTTTTCTTATTCTTTTTATCAGCTTATTCATGAGTGCTTGCAAGCAAGATAGCATGCCCAAGCCTTATGGCGATGTGCGTCTTGAGTATGAAAAGCCTGTATTCAAAAAATACGAGCCAAATTGCCCGTTTGATTTTGAAGCGGAGAAAAAAACAATTCTTCAGCCCAAAAAAGAAAATTGCCAATTTAATCTATACTATCCAAATTTAAAGGCGACACTCTACCTCACTTATGAGCCTGTAAAAAACAATTTACCTCAACTCTTGGTAGATGCAGAAAAATCGGTGTATGAGCCCCACGCCTCGCGAGCGGTGTACATCAATCCACAAATTATCGTTCGCCCAGAGGCCAAAGTCTATGGCACTTTGTATGAACTGGGGGGCGAAGCCGCTTTAAACTACCAATTTCATGTAACCGATAGCACACAGCATTTTTTGCGTGGTGCCGTTTATTTCAACGCGCGCCCCAATCCCGATTCGCTCGCGCCAGCAGTTCAATACATGAAGACCAATGTAATGCACCTTATGGAAAGCTTGCAGTGGAAATAAAAATTCCATTTTTCTATTAATTTTAAAAAAGGCTTTATACCTAAATTTCTTGAACAAAATATTATCTTTGCAAAATGAATTTACAGCAAGCCTTAGACGATTCAGTTTTTAAGATTATATCAGAAGTTTCTCATCAAATGCAACAAGAATCCTATGTGATTGGCGGATTTGTGAGAGATTTTTTACTTAAAAGAACCAATAAAAAAGACATAGACATCGTTACCGAAGGCAGCGGAATCGCTTTGGCAAAACAAGTTGCCGAGCAACTACCCAAGAAACCTAAAGTTTCTGTTTTTAAACGATTTGGCACAGCGATGTTCCATTACCATGGCACGGATTATGAATTTGTGGGGGCTCGAAAAGAAAGCTACTCAGAAAACAGCCGAAAGCCCGCCGTGGAAAATGGCACCATAAAAGATGATCAGCTACGCAGAGACTTCACGATAAACGCTTTAGCCATTAGCTTAAACAAAGAAAATTATGGCGAATTCATTGATCCATTTGATGGAATCGCCGATTTAGAAAACAAAATCATTCGCACTCCTGTGGATCCTGTGCTCACTTATTCCGATGATCCATTGCGTATGATGCGTGCCATTCGTTTTGCGACACAATTAGGCTTTGATATTGAGCCAGAATCTTTTCAAGCGATTTGTGAAAATGCGCATAGACTTAAAATTCTTTCGCAAGAGCGAATCATGGAAGAGTTTAACAAAATTATGCTCACACCCGTGCCATCTATTGGGCTAAAAATGCTCGACAATGCAGGGCTTTTAGAACAATTTTTACCAGAGCTCACGGCACTCAAGGGCATAGAAGAAATTGAAGGACAAACACATAAAGATAATTTCTATCATACTTTTGAGGTCGTAGACAATATTTCTAAAACCACCGACAAACTTTGGCTTCGCTGGGCGGCACTACTCCACGATATTGGAAAAGCACCCACCAAGCGTTTTGACAAAAAAATCGGCTGGACATTCCATTCTCACGAATTTGTGGGCGGAAAAATGGTTCCTGGGCTCTTTAGAAGACTCAAATTGCCCATGGGTGCCGAGATGAAATATGTGCGCAAAATCGTACAACTCAGCTCCCGCCCTATTCCGCTTGTGAGCGAAGATTCTACCGATGCAGCTTTACGCCGATTGATGTTTGAAGCGGGCGATGATTTAGAAGATTTATTCTTGCTTTGCAAAGCAGACATTACGACCAAAAACAAAAATAAACAACTCCGTTTCAAAGCCAATTTTGAAAAGGTAGAAAACAAAATGCGCGAACTCGAAGAACGCGACCATATTAGAAACTTTCAGCCACCCGTTTCTGGCGAAGATATTATGCAAGCCTTTGGCATAAAACCTTGCCAAGAAGTAGGACGCATTAAGTCTAAAATCAAAGATGCCATTTTGGACGGAGATTTGAAAAATAATCGTGAAGATGCACTCCAATTCATGTTCCGAGAAGGTGAAAAATTAGGCTTAAAAATTGCTGATAAAAATATTAAATAACAACTCACTCCTATGATTTTAAAAATTAGAGTAATCCTTGATGCTGAGCAAGATGTGTTCAGAGATATAGAAATTGAAGAAAAAAGCACTTTATTTGAATTTCACCAAGCCATCAAAAATGCGTTCGGTCTTGCGGGCGAGGAAATGGCGTCTTTCTTTTTATCTAACGACCAATGGTTCCAAGGAAGTGAGATTCCGCTCGAAAACATGGCGGGCGACGAAGATGCCGAAACCATGCAAGAAACCACACTTTCTGCCGTGGTACCTAAAAAAGGGGGAAGAATGATTTATTTATACGATTTCTTCTCTATGTGGACATTCTTTTGCGAAGTGGTAGACCGCATCAAAAAAGATAGCCAAAAAGACTACCCGCTAGTGAGCCTCACTTATGGCGAATGCCCAAAAGAAGCTCCTAACAAAGAGCAAATGGAATTTGACATTGATGAAGATGGCTTAAATTTTGAAGATGATCTAGACGACGATTTCGAAGATGGATACGATGACGACGATTATTTTGACTCGGATCCTTATGGTGGATACTATTAATTTTTAATCAAGATTTACATGTTTACAGGAATTGTAGAAGAAATGGCAGAAGTTGCCAAAATTGAGCAAGAAGAAGCCAACACACATATTTATCTAAAAGCCAATTTTGTCTCTGAGCTTAAAATCGACCAGAGCATTGCCCACAATGGTGCATGCCTTACGGTTACAGCTTTAAACGATGAATTGTATGCCGTGACCGCCATTGCAGAAACTTTGCAACGCACCAATTTGGGTAGCTTAAAAGTGGGCGACAAAGTGAATGTTGAACGCTGCATGCGTCTTTCAGACAGGATTGATGGGCACATTGTGCAAGGACATGTAGACCAAGTGGGAAAATTGGATAAAATTGAAGACCAAAACGGAAGCTTTAAACTCTATTTTTCTTACGACCAAAAGAAATTTGCTACCGTAGAAAAAGGCTCCATTTGCGTAAATGGCGTGAGCCTTACCGTAGTGGATTCTTTGCCTGGAGAGTTTTCCGTAGCCATTATCCCTTACACTTGGGCACACACCAATTTAGGCTATTTAAAAGCAGGCGACTCGGTAAATTTGGAGTTTGATATTTTAGGAAAATACGTGCAGAAATTAATGCAAAAATGATCAAGCAAGGTTTTCTTTTCAATCGGATTTCGCTTAGGCTTAGGGTATTCGTATCGTTGATTATCATTATTCTTTTCACGGTAGGCACCTTAGGTTTTTTGATGTTTTTGCACTTTAAACAAACTGCCGAAACTTTCCACAAAAACCGATTGTTGCGTAAAGAGAAAACCATTATTGAAACCATTGATTATGCCATTACCGACTATCCCGAGGAAGTAGACGAAAGAAATATTACCGATGTTTTAAAACCCAAAATATTCGAATTTTCGGACATCAACGATATTCATATCAATCTATATGATTTAAAGGGAAATCTCATGCTCACCTCGGAGGCAAAAATCCCAGAAGAACGAAAAAGAGTTCCTGCCCAAATCATGAGTATCCTCTCCATGACAAACGATCGCGTGGAGCATATTCGCACTTATGACAAAGAAACTTATATCACGGTTTACACCTATTTGTACAACATCAATCAAAAGCCCATTGCGATACTCAGCTTGCCCTACATGCACGATGATTCGTTCCAGAAACAAGAGTTTTTCTTACTGATTGAACGATTTTTAGCCGTGGTGGCATTTGTAATTTTCATCGGAGGGCTCATCGCTTGGTGGCTTTCTAAATCGGTAACTGCCCGAATCAAGGAAATTGCAGAACGCTTAAACCAAACGCATGTTGTGGGACACAATCGCCCTATCTTTTACGATAGTAATGATGAAGTGAAAGTGCTGGTGGATTCTTACAACGAAATGGTTTTAAAACTAAACGAACAATCGGAACAATTATTAAAAATTGAACGCGAAGAAACTTGGCGCGAAGCGGCTCGACAAGTGGCACACGAGCTTAAAAACCCACTGACTCCGATGCGTTTACAAATTCAAAACTTCAACCGAAAATTTGAAGCGGGAAATCCTGATAACAAAGAAAAAGTTGATGAACTTTGCAAAGGTCTTTTAAAACAAATCGACACGATTACAGGAATTGCCGAAGCCTTTAGCGATTTTGCAAAAATGCCTGTGCGTAAAGACGAAAGCATTGATATTGTGGAGGAAATCTCTCTGGCACTTGAAATGTTCGACGAAAAATTTGTGAAATATACGCCAGAAATTGAATCTCCCTTGTACATCAATTTCGATTCAAGTTATTTGGTGCGTGTGATTACCAATTTGGTTAAAAACGCCTTGCAAGCTGTGCCGTTTGGCAGGACTCCAGAAGTGGAAGTAAAAATCCGCGAAAACAATGGAAATGTGAATATTCTAGTGAGCGACAACGGAACAGGAATCTCTGATGAATTGATAGATCGCATTTTTGAACCTAAATTCACTACCAAAAGTTCTGGTTCTGGATTTGGGCTTGCCATGGTGAAAAAAATCGTAGAAGAATACGGCGGAAATATCCGTTTTAGAAACAACTCACACGAAGGAGCTACCTTCATAATTAGCCTACCTTTAACCCAAAAAAATCATTAAAAATCAATTTTTTAAGTTATGCTCGAAGATAAAAATATCCCAACTACTCCACTTAGCGAAATCGGTGAATTTGGCTTAATCGACCGAATTAAACAAAGTGTGAAAATCAAAAATCCAAGCACCCAAAAGGGCATTGCCGATGATGCTGCGGTAATGGATTTTGGCGACAAACAAGTGGTCGTTTCGACTGATATGCTCACCGAAGGAGTTCATTTTAATTTAGCTTACACACCGCTTAAGCATTTGGGCTACAAAGCAATTGCCACCAATGTGAGCGACATCTGTGCCATGAATGCGACGCCTACACAAGTTACTGTTTCCATTGCAGTTTCGGATCGTTTTCCAGTGGAAGCCATCGACGAATTGTACACAGGGATTCTACTTGCTTGCGAAAAATATAAAGTCGATTTGGTAGGGGGCGACACCACTTCCTCTCGCAGCGGCTTAGTCATCAGCGTAACGGCGATTGGCGAGGCAAAAAAAGAAGATTTGGTGTATCGAGATGGTGTCAAAGAGCAAGATTTGGTCGTAGTAACGGGAGATTTGGGTGGAGCTTATTTTGGTTTGCAAATCTTAGAAAGAGAAAATCAAGTGTTTAAAGTGAATCCGCAAGTGCAACCCGATTTAACACCGTATGATTACATCATCGGCCGACAATTAAAACCAGAGGCTCGAGTAGATATCATAGAATTGTTTAAAAAATTAGAGGTAAAACCGACAGCGATGATTGATATTTCAGACGGATTGGCTTCGGAATTACTCCATTTATCGGAGCAAAGTGGTGTAGGATTTACCATTTACGAAGAAAAAATTCCACTGGATCAGCAAGTAATCAGTGCGGGAGAAGAATTTGATATGAATGCCAGCATCGGGGCGTTGAACGGCGGCGAAGATTACGAATTATTATTCACGCTTCCACTTTCTGAATTTGATAAAATTAAAGCAAATCCTAATTTCACGACCATTGGTTTTGCCAATAATATTTCTGAAGGCAATCACCTCATCGGACGCGGAAATACCACCAAGGTGCCATTGAGCTCTCAAGGCTGGGATTCTTTCAAGAGATACAAAGAAAATTTAGAAAAAAACAAAGATTAAATTATAAAATTAAATCAGAATACGGCAATATGGTGTGGTAGCCTTTTTGTTTAAAATAATCTAAATCAGCATTTTTGCTTGAGACTAAAACAAAATCGCCCCCCCAAGCACCTAAACTTTTTACAATGCCTTGTGTGTAATCGGGAAATAACTTTTCTTGCACGCAGGGCATTTCTATTTGTCTGTAAATCAAGTTTTCATGCTGAGATAAAAGCTGATTAAAGCTTTCTAAATCTTGAGCCAAAGCCACCCTTTCAGAAATCTGCGAAATCGCCTGAATTAAATCTGCGTTTTTCGGTTTTTGGCGATACATCGCAATGCCCTCTCGGCTGTTTTGTTTTTGGTTTAAATACACAAAAAACAATTGATTTTTAAATGTTGGGAAAAAATCAACTATTTCAATTTTGGGCTGAACTCCGTTTCGGGTATAAAATATGGGCTGTTTTGCCAAAGCACAAGCCAAATCATAGCCGCTGCCACCAAAGGTTTTTTCGAGCAATTCGTAAGCATTCACCTCGGCGAATTGTGCAAGCAAAGCAATCAAAGTTGAACTCGAGCCCAAGCCCCAATCTTTATTAAATTCTAATTGCGTTTTAAAACTTAAATTTTGAAACTGAACGGAAGGATTTAAGGCTAAAATTTCGTTTAATATCTTTAATAAAAAAACGCCTTCCTTGGATTGTTTGGAATCTGGAAAAAATACGATTTCCTGCGATTTTTGAACATATTTCTCTGAAAACCAAATTTCACCGTTTTTTAAAATCGCTGTCCATTCAAAAAAATTAGAAGTTTCCCCGAGCGGAGAAACTTCCAAATTTTGTCCGATTTGCGTGGGCAAACAAAGGGCTTTTGCTCCGTCAAGTACCACATACTCAGCGGTGAGCAATAATTTGCCGTGTGCGCAAAATGTATTTTTAACCATTTTTTATAAATTACTGAACACCTGAAACCTCAGCCGCTCTATCTACTTTTTTAATCAAGCCTTGCAAAGTTTTTCCTGGCCCTACTTCCACAAATTCTGTGATGCCATCTTGCAACATTTGTTGAATGGTCTGCGTCCATTTCACCGGTGCAGTAAGCTGAGCGATTAAATTTTGTTTTAACTCTTCGGGGTTGGTTACGCCTTTTGCCACCACATTTTGATAAACGGGACAAATCGGCTTTTTAAATTCAGTGCGCTCAATGGCAGCCTTTAATTCTTCTCTCGCTGGCTCCATAAGTGGCGAGTGAAATGCTCCCCCCACAGGTAAAACCAAGGCACGCTTTGCGCCTGCTTCCTTCAACTTTTCGCAGGCTGCTTCTACGGCTGGCACCTCGCCAGAGATCACCAATTGCCCAGGGCAGTTGTAGTTTGCAGCAACGACTACACCTTCGGTTTCTTGGCACACTTTTTCAATCACAGCATCTTCTAAGCCTAAAATAGCCGCCATGGTTCCTGCTTGCAATTCACAAGCTTTTTGCATTGCATTGGCTCTTTTAGCTACCAATTGCAAGCCATCGGCAAAATCCAAAACTTGTGCTGCCACTAAAGCAGACAATTCGCCTAAGGAATGTCCCGCAACGGCATCTGGTTTAAAACCTTCAATCGTTTGTGCTGCCGCAATAGAGTGCAAGAAAACTGCTGGCTGAGTGACTTTGGTTTGTTTTAAATCTTCTGGTGTTCCGTTGAACATAATGTCTGAAATGGAAAAACCTAAAATCTCATCGGCTTGTTCAAAAAGTTTTTTTGCCGCTTCGTTTGATTCGTATAATTCTTTTCCCATGCCCACAAATTGAGCACCTTGCCCAGGGAATACATATGCTTTCATTATAATGTGTTTTTAATTTTTTTTCAAATATAATTAAATCTTTAATTTTAAAAATACCAAAAAACGATGTTTTTTAATCAAAATGCCCAAAAATATCATTTTTTAATATTTAATTACCTGATGGTCTGTTTAATTTTATCATCTTTTAAATCTTTCATATAGAAATAGCTTTATGTGAGTTGAATAATTGATCATTAATCTGATCCAAACTCTTCAACATTCGAAATATTTTTTATACTGAACCTCTTTCTTGTATTCTATAATAATCATCAGAAACACTTTTTATTTTCCAAACCCACAATAATCAAATGAAAACTATTCAAGGCTACAGACAAATGGCTCATAATGAAAGATAAATATGTTGTAGGAACACATAAACCTCTATTAGGAAGATATAAATAACTTGCAGGAAGACATAAACAACTCGTAGGAAGATATAAATAAGTCGTAGGAATATAAAAATGACATTTAGGAGGAGAAATTTTTAAATAAAAATCAAAAAATAGCTCGTAGGAATAGAAGAGTGATTGATTTTCCCACATATTTAAAAATCATCAATCAATTAAAACAAAATATTATGAATAAATAAAAACCTCCGAACCTAATAATCTATAAGTTTTAATCATCCTAGCCTTAGATGTAACACACATACCATACAAATTTGACAATGCCCTGCTAGTGCAGACAATTCATCTATCATTTTAATACTTTCACTTTCATTATTGATGGAAATGTTATTGTACAATTAGTTTAATTTTATAAAATTCCATGATTTTCTACGGCACTCAGCCCAAGGCTTATTTATCTATTTCTTAAAGTTTTATAATCTTGAAAATCGATTTTAAGACAAAATCCTTATAAATGTCATGTAAAAAGAATACATTAATTTAACATTGGTCTAAAGTATTCATTATATTTTTGTGTTTAGTAAAAATGAGATTGTATGGAAAGTTACATGTATGTGTTTATTGTTGGACTTTTATTCTGTTTAGCAATTTTTGATTTAGTAGTTGGAGTATCGAACGATGCTGTGAATTTCTTAAATTCCGCCATTGGTTCCAAGGCTGCCAAATGGAAAACTATCATGATCATTGCTAGTGTGGGAATCATGCTGGGGGCTATGACTTCTGGGGGCATGATGGAGGTTGCTCGAAAGGGAATTTTCAATCCACAACATTTTTATTTTAATGAAATTATGATTTTGTTTCTGGCAGTGATGGTTACCGATATTATTCTGCTAGATATATTCAACACGCTGGCGTTGCCTACCTCTACCACGGTGTCTATCGTATTTGAGATTTTAGGTGCTTCGTTGGCTTTGGCTACGATTAAGGTCTTGCACAATGAGCTACCGATGACTTATTTGTTTAATAATGATAACCCTGCCGAGGGCATTGTAGGTTTTATGAACTGGTCTAAGGCGGGCGAAATTATTACAGGGATTTTGCTTTCTGTTGTTATTGCATTCACAATTGGTTCTATCGTGCAGTTTATTTCTAGATTTTTGTTCTCGTTTGAGTATCAAAAGAAAATGAAATTCTTTGGCTCTATTTTTACAGGAATTGCCTTTACTGCATTGTCTTATTTTCTATTATTCAAAGGAATGAAAAATATTCCTGCGATGGAGGGGATTATCAACGAAGTGGGGGCTCACATTAAGTATTATATTTTGGGTGCTTTTATTTTCTTCTCTTTTATGATGTTTTTGATACAAAAGCTCAATATCAACCCGTTGAAAATTGTGGTTTTATTTGGTACTTTCTCGCTCGCAATGGCGTTTGCAGGAAACGACTTGGTAAACTTTATCGGGGTGCCGATCGCTGGCTGGCAATCTTTCCAAATTTGGCAAAATTCTGGAATGAGCCCAGAAAGTTTAGAAATGGTACAGCTAGCGGGAAAGGTGGAAACGCCATATATTTTGCTCGTGGGGGCAGGTATTGTGATGACTTTGACTTTGTGGCTGTCTAAAAAAGCGAGATCTGTTACCGAAACCGAAGTGAATTTGGGAGCTCAGTCTGAAATCGACGAACGCTTTAAACCCAATCTTTTTGCGAGAGGCTTGGTAAATGCCACTTCTGCCGTGAACAAAGGTTTTATAGCAATTGCTCCGCAAAGCCTTTTAGACAAAATCTCTGAAAAATTCACTCCAATGGAAATCATTGAGAGCAATGAAAATGTTGCTCATTTCGATTTGGTTCGTGCTTCTGTGAATTTGCTTACAGCGGCTATTTTAATTTCAGCGGCGACAAGTATGCAGCTACCGTTATCTACCACTTATGTATCATTTATGGTAGCCATGGGTACCTCTTTGGCAGATAGAGCTTGGGGTAGAGAAAGTGCGGTGTATCGTGTGGCTGGTGTTATGAATGTGATTGGAGGCTGGTTCATGACTGCCATCATTGCCGCTGTTATGGCTATGATTTCTGCAAGTATCATGTATTTCTGTGGCGTATATGGAATTGTGGCTCTGTGTTTATTAGTTATTTTCATTATCTATAAATCATCTAAACACCACGCCATTAGCCTTAAAAGAAAAGCTCGCTCTGAGAGCAAAGCTTCTATTAATTATAAAGATTTAAACCAAACCATGCATTACCTTACAGAAAGTGTTTCTGTTGCTTTGAAAGATATTAAGAGAACTTTGGAGCTTACCAACATTGGCGTGGCTAAAGAAAATAAAAAAGCGTTGCAAAATGCGAATGATATTTTAAATGAATTACACGAAGAGTATGCAATGGTGAAAAGTGGCTTGTTCAAAATCATTAAGAAAAATAAATCTGACGAAACTACTTCTGCTCACTTGTATGTTTTGACTTATGATTTGATGCAGGATATTTTGCAAAGTCTAGATTTGATTGTAACCTCTGCCACTACGCATGTAAACAACAATCACAAGCCACTCGCTCCAGAGCAGTGCCAGCATCTTGCAAGCATTAAAGAAAGATTGGCTAAGTACATTGCTTTCCTACAAGAAATCATTAGTAATCGTGATTTTTCTCAAAAGAATCTTGACGAAATTCAAATCATGAAAAAGCATTTCTTACAAGAAATTGAAGATGCTACTAGCGAACAAATCAACGGAGTGATGAACAAACAATACGGATTTAAAAACACTTCTTTATATTTCACCATTTTGCTCGAAATGAAAGATTTGGTTGCCGTAGCAGCTCGCTTCGTTAAGCTATATGCTAGAATTTACAAAGAAGGAAAATTAACTAAATAATCCCTATCATTCTTTAATTAAAAAATCCTCTACCGAACTAGTTTCAGTAGAGGATTTTATTTTAAAACCTAATAATTCAATTTTTATTCCTTTATGGTGATTTCTAAACCATCTTTGGCTTCGTTTAATACAACCAAAAGTGCATCTCCTTCTTTAATTTCTGCATTGATGATTTTCTCTGCCATTGGGTCTTCGATGTATTTTTGAATAGCTCGCTTCAGAGGTCTTGCACCATAATCCTTGTCAAAACCTTTTTCAGCAACAAATTCTTTAGCCTCTTGGCTAAGCTCAACTTCGTAGCCCATGTCTCTTACCAAGCCATACAGTTTGCTAAGTTCAATATCAATGATTCTTAAAATATCTTCTTTCTCAAGTGCATTGAAGATAATCACATCGTCGATACGGTTTAAGAACTCTGGAGCAAATGTCTTTTTCAAGGCGTTTTGCAAAGTGCTTTTGGCTCGCTCATCGGCAGAATTCATTTTGGCAGCTGTTCCAAATCCTACACCATCTCCAAACTCCTTCAATTGGCGAGAACCAATATTTGAAGTCAGGATAATAATTGTATTTCTGAAATCCACTTTTCGCCCCACGCTATCGGTAACATGCCCATCGTCCAAAATTTGCAACAGGATATTGAACACATCTGGATGTGCTTTTTCTATCTCATCTAGCAATAGCACGGCGTATGGCTTGCGACGAACTGCCTCTGTCAATTGCCCTCCTTCTTCGTAACCAACATAACCTGGAGGTGCTCCCACTAAACGAGATACAGCAAATTTTTCCATGTATTCGCTCATATCTATTCGGATTAAGGCATCGTCTGAGTCAAAGATTTCTCTGGCGAGAACTTTTGCTAATTGCGTTTTACCGATTCCCGTAGAACCTAAGAAAATAAACGAACCAATTGGGCGATTTGGATCCTTCAATCCTGCTCGATTTCGCTGAATTGCTTTTACCACTTTTTCTACGGCTTCATCTTGCCCGATTAATTTGCTTTTTACGACATCGCCCATTTGAGCAAGTTTTTTCATCTCTCCCTCAGCTACTCGATGCACAGGAATTCCGCTCATCATAGAAACTACCTCTGCCACATTTTCCTCATCTACCACCTCTGGAGAAGAGTCGTTGCTGGCTGTCCATTCCTCGTAGCGTTGCTCAAGCAAATCGGTTAGTCTTTTTTGTTCATCTCTTAATTGACTTGCTTGTTCAAAATCTTGCGCAGCTACAGCGGCTTCTTTATCTTCTTTTGCTTTTTCAATTGCTTTTTCCAAAGATAAAATATCCTCTGGCACATGAATGTTCTTGATATGTACACGAGATCCCGCTTCGTCCATGGCATCAATCGCCTTGTCTGGCAAGAAACGATCGGTAATGTAACGAGAAGTTAAATTCACACAGGCTTGTAATGCCTCTGGCGTATATTTCACATTGTGGTGCTCCTCGTATTTGTCTTTTACTTGTTCCAAGATTTGCAAAGTTTGCTCTGGCGTAGTTGGTTCCACCATTACTTTTTGAAAACGACGCTCAAGCGCACCATCTTTCTCTACATATTGGCGATACTCGTTCAAAGTTGTAGCACCTATGCATTGAATTTCACCTCGTGCCAAGGCTGGCTTAAACATATTTGAAGCATCAAGCGAACCAGTCGCTCCGCCTGCTCCTACGATAGTGTGCAGTTCATCTATGAAAAGGATAATGTCTTGATTTTTTTCCAATTCATTCATAATGGCTTTCATTCGCTCCTCAAACTGCCCACGATATTTAGTCCCCGCCACAAGTCCTGCTAAATCAAGAGTGATTACACGCTTGTCGTACAAAACTCGAGAAACTTTTTTCTGAACAATTCTTAAAGCTAAACCTTCTGCAATCGCTGATTTACCTACTCCTGGCTCTCCAATCAAAAGCGGATTATTCTTTTTTCTACGGCTTAAAATCTGAGAAACACGCTCAATTTCCTTTTCACGACCAATCACAGGATCAAGCCTACCATCTTGTGCCATATTCGTTAAATCTCTACCAAAGGCATCAAGCACAGGTGTTTTAGACTTTGTAACTCCAGCTCTTCCCCCTCGGCGAGCACCACCACCGCCCGCAGGACGATGAGCACCGCCTCCTGGGATAGCTCCTGCTTCTTCATCATTATCATCAAATCCAGCTTCTGCTTGTGGATTAATTTCTGACATTCCACTAGGGTATTGCTCTTCTGCCATTTCCTCTTTTACGGAATCATAGTCCACCCCCATTCGGTTCAAAGCTTGTGTAACAGGATCGTTTTCATTCCTTAAAATGCAAAGCAACAAATGTCCTGTATCCACTGATTTACTTTGATTTAATTTAGCCTCTAAAAAAGTGGTTTTGAGAGCTCTTTCAGCTTGTTTGGTAAGCTGCAAATTCCTTGAAGTAGAATCCAATACCTCTTTCGGTGGATTCAACGCCTCAATTTTAGCTCTTATATAAGATGTGTCGTACTGCAAAGACCTTAAGAAACGCATAGCTTTCCCATCACCATCACGCAAAATTCCTAATACCAAATGCTCAGTCCCCACATTGTCGTGACCTAAGCGCAAGGCTTCTTCTTTGCTGTAAGCAATCACATTTTTTACTCGTTGTGAAAAATTATCGTTCATAATTAAATATCTGTGTGTTTTTTAATTAATCATTAATTATGCCGAGCCAATTTGTATGATTGTATTGGCTGATTTTTAAATTATTTTCTAAAACTATTAGCACTAAATGTGCCATAATGGCAGGAATATAGTGAAAATAATTTTAATATCTATCAATCTATTGAGAGAAATACCATCAACTCAAACTGTGATAAAATTAATTTTTAGTTCTTAATAAAAAAATCCACCTTAAGGTGGATTTTCTATTATCAAATAAATTCATCATTTAAGCAAATCAAGAATAAACCATAATTCTTGATCATTTTTACTTATTAGCTTCACACGTTTAGGATCTGACTGAACCTCCTCTACAATATAAGGTGAATTTTTAGTGATTTTATCTAAAACTCCATTCACATATTTGAAATAAGCATCAAATTCAACAGGTTTTGTTTTCTCAATGTGGATAAGATTTGGATTTGAATCTTCTCCTTTGAAACTTAAACCATAAATTGCAAATGCTCCGTTATAGCCCTCAACAAAAGTATTGAATCCTACATTATCTCTAAAATTACCTAACACATAGAAATCTTGTAACTTAAATTTACTTAGAATCATACCATGCAAAAGACTATCGCCTGCTCTGGCTTTCTTATAACCTTCCGATGTATTCTCTGATTTGCTCATATCCAAAAACCAAGCTTTTGATTTAAAGTTGATAGGAACAAATTTCAAATTAATTACAATTACACCATCTTCTGACTTTAATGTTTGAGTACTTTCGTCAAAAATTAATCCACCGTAAACTTTCCCCTTAATTTCAACTGGTTTGTAAAACTTAATTCCGTTTTCTGTAAAAATATACGATGCTTCTGTAGACTCTATACTCCCCCCATTTAAAGTACTAAAAATAATATTTCTAGTTCCTCCTGTTGACAATACCAAAGGCTCTGTACCTATAGTACCTTGAGCTGGAAGATCTACCCTATCAATTGTAGTTGCTACTTTTCTAATGTTACTTTTAATCTCTTGAATATTCCCTGCTTTATATAGCTTCATGTAATTTCCTGTTTTCTTTCCTTTTAGATAAAGTGTGTCATTACTTTTTTTAAGGATCAAAAATTCAAAATCTCCTCGTTTTGCACGATATTCTGATGGACTAGGAGTTGCAAATTCATGTAGCTCCTCATTGTATAAATCAAAGGTAAGAACTGCACCTCCATTTTGAAGAATTCGAAAAGTAGAACTTACAGCTTGTTCATTGGTCTCTGATTCCGCACTTACCTTATCTTTTCCTGAGAATTTCAAGAAATAATTATATCCTCCATAAGACTGATTATCATCTGGGAAGTATTGTAAAATAAAATCAGCATCAGGGGTACTAAGAAATTCTGTAATTTCGTTCTGAACATTTATATAACGCTGAGTTGCGTTTTCTGAAAATGTGGGTTCAAAATCTTCGGTACAAGCATTCAATCCCCACAATAGTGGAATTGAGAATAATAAATATGATAGTTTTTTCATGAGTTATTTTATTTTTATTTTATCTAAATCAACATTATCTAAGTTGGTTGCTCTACTCAAAACTTCGTTTCTTAGTTTATCTAAATCAATTTTCCAAACATTTTTCATGTAAGTTTTTACGATATACATCTTTTTTTCAAGCTTAGCCTTTCCTTCATCACCTGCATTATTTAACATTTCCTCCCATCTATCTGGCGAGAATGTTACATAGTGTGCTAGCAATTCTACAAAATCTTCATTTGGCTCTTTAGATGAATAATCACTCACAAAACCTCTTGACAAAGATGAAACTTCATCTTTCCATGCATCGTTCCAAGAATCACCCACATAATCTTTTTCGCTGATTGTTCTAAACTCTTTTGGATAATCCGTTGTTTGATGCATAATGTGAGAGAACTCATGAAAAATCGTTCTAAAATAACGAGCATATAAAGCTTCTACATTCTTGGTGTTCAAATTATTGATATCAAACAATGTAATTTTCACCCCTGAATCTGCTAAACCTAAGATCATCGTACCATTATTTCTATACCCTGCAGAACCTATTAGTGTAATATTTTTCGGAAAATAGGTTCTCAAAAATCCTTTTGGTGCTACCTGTTCATATGCATCCAAGCAAAGATACTTTACCAAATTTGCCATCTTTACTGCATTTTCGTACTTCACGGGTACTAATTGATAACTTTGATCTACGCTTTTATCATCCCACTTATAAACAAATCGCACATTATAAGGTTCGGTGTAAATACTTTCTAAATATTTATCAAAATCACTTTTATAGCCCTTGTCAAATACGACGACATCTTCGTTTGTATTTACCTCGTCTTTTCCGCAACTTGCAAAAAATACCGAAAGTGCTAACATTAAAAATATTCTGTTTAGTTTCATTTTTCTATAATTTTTTATCTTGGGTTAGCTTCTAATCCTGAATTAATAACATCTCTTGGCAACTGAATTGCTCTTTTTGCATCATCCACTGGTAAAACCTCGACAGTTGCTGGTTGCCCTAAATGATCATAAACTACTTTCTGTACTTCAATTCCATAGCGTTTCAAATCATACCATCTTAAACCTTCGTGCAAAGTCAAAATTCTTCTACATTGTAGAACATAGTGCAACATATTTTCTTGAGTTCCTTGCTCAATTTGAAATTTAGGATGAAGCTTTTTTTTCTGATTTACTTCATCGACATTTTCACTGCTTGAATATGGCATATTTCCATAAAAATCTTCAATAGCTTGAATTGTTGTTGTTTGGTCCCCTCTATACAAATTGCTTGTAAATAAATTCAAATCTTTCAAGGCTTCTTCATATTTCTTTTGAAGAATTTTAGCTTCAGCTCTTACAAGTAATGTTTCATCTGTATAAAATGTCACACTAACTGATTTTGAAAAACCTGTTTGTGCCACAGGATCTGTAAATTCAAATAAATATGGAATTTTAAAAAATAATATTTTATCTAAATTATTACCACTATATACAAATGGCTTAAATTTAAAATTATTTACAGTCAAATTTCCATTTGGACTCCATGGAGTTGGAGCAAACATTGTTTGTCCGTTGTTTACAAACGCTGTGTGATTAAATCTTGCGCTTGTTAAATAATTTCCAAACACCAATCCTGCTAATGATGTGTAAACTTCGTCAAGAAGATTTGCCTCTTTATCATTCACATAAGCATTACTCACAATTTTCTCATCCTGAGGCAAGCTTCCAAGAGCTGCCCAATCTTTTAGCGAAGGATTAGCACCTAGAGCTTGGTCCGCATACTTCTCAGCTTTTTCCCACTGCTCATAATATAAGTAGAATCTTGCTGCAAATGCATTCGCAGCTGCCCTTGTAAAGTGATATTGAGCTACCTCATAATTATCTGTAACTAATGGTAAACCTTCCTCAATATCTCGAGCAATTTTTTCATAATTAGATTTCACACTTTCTCTTTTGTATTTAGGTGCAAGTTTTGTTTCTGGTCGTTCCATGTAAACAACTCCTAAATCAGTATCGCTCGTTTGTGTATTATAGTGCTTACCAAAAAGATTTACCAAAATAAAGTGAGAATAAGCTCTAGCAATCAAAGCTTCACCTTTCTGAGCAGAAAGATCTTCTGAGTTACCTAATTCTTTAATAGATTGTAGCACCTGATTTGCGCTTGATATTGCTTTATAACAACCTTCCCAGATTTTCTCAATACCATCATTATTAATCTCAGTAATATCCTGCCACTTTGCTACTTGCTCGTAAAATGGTATAAACCTTGTATTCCTTGGTCCCATATCAGCTGTATTATCCGTCATAAGTTCAGGAATCACACTGTGATTATTAACTGGATAAGCTGACACCAAAAGTTTTGTAATTTTATCTTTTGAATCTAATTGCGTTCTATTATCTGGTAACTCATCTAAGAAGTCATTACAGCTGTAGGGAACTGCAAGTGCAGATAATAAAGCGGCTATGTATGTTATTTTTTTCATATATTGTCTTGTTGTTTAATTATAAATTAGCTCTTAAAGTAAAAGTAATTTGTCTTGGTACTGGACTTGCTACCCCTCCTGAGTTTATAAATTCAGGATCTTGACCATTTAACTTACCATCTGCATACAACAACAATAAGTTTGTACCTTGTAATTTTAACGATAAATCGTTTAGTCCTATTCTTTTAGAGAAGCTTTTATTCACATTGTAAATCAACGAAACTTCTTTTAGTCTCACAAAATCACCTTTAGCAATTCTTAAATCTGAATAATTATAAGAGTTATAGGCTCTACCCAAGTGGCTACCATACTTTTCTTGTTTTTGGATTGAAGCAATTACAGGAACATTAGTTTTCTTTTCATCTCCTGCAACAACCCATCTGTTTTCAAATTCTCTCGGAGTTGCTACTAGATCTGAATATTCATCACTAAATACTGGATCTAATCTCACCACATTTCCAAAAGAATATGTTAAGAATACATTCAACTTAAAGTTTTTGTAAGTAAAGATGTTTCCAAAACTTCCCACATCGGTAGGATCTGCATTTCCTGAATAGATTAAGTAATCTAAATTATCGCTTTGTTGGAAATTAACTCCTTTGTCGGTGATTTCTCCATCTTCGTTCAAGACTAAAGGTAGTCCTTCATCGTTCAATCCTTTAAATGGAATAGAGTAAATAGCACGAACTGGTTTCCCCTCTTTTGCAAATCCATTTCCAGTGAGCAAGCTCATCGCACGCACCCTACCTTCTAGTTTTGTAACTTCGTTTTCGTTATGAGAGTAAACAAATGATGTTACCCATGAGAAATCTTTTGTTTTAATATTGGTAGTATTGATTGAAAGTTCAACTCCGCTTGACTTCATCGCTCCGACATTACCAAATTTAGTTACAACACCTCCTAAACCTTGGGTAATAGTACTTGTAATCAAATCATAGTTATCTCGCTTATACCAATCTAAACTTGTTTGGATTCTTCCTTTTAAGAATTCCGCTTGCAATCCTAAGTTAAGCTCATGTTTCTTTTCATAAGTAAGCTCACTGTTCTCTAATCCATTGATGAACAAACCACTTTCTTTCAATGAAGCTACTGGTCTCCATGGATTATAACTTCTGATATCAACCAAAGAGTTTGTAACCCAAGCTGGACCTCTATCAGCCGTTAAGCTATATGACGCCTTCAATGTTAAGTTCGAAACCACATTTTTTAACGGATCAAAGAAATCTTCTTTTGAAATATTCCAAGCACCTGAAACGTTCCAAGTAGGCAACCATCTTGCACTTCTTGATTTACCTAACTTATTGGTTCCTTCGTAACGCAAAGTACCATTCACTGTATATTTTCTTTTCCAAGAGTATGTAGCATTAGCAAAATATGCTAAGTTTCTATATCGGGTATTGTTAATGCCATAGTATAATGTATTTTCTTCGATTGCTTTTTTAAACAATGGATAAACATAAAATGGTGTTTCTCCCATTGAGTATTGCAATCCCCAACCTGTAAATTCTGTTCTCTTTCTATCAATTGAATTTGACTCGGCTCCTACATAAACATTTACGGTATGAATGTTATTAAATTCATTTTTATACGATGCAGTTGCTCTAAAATCATAACCTAGCATGCTATATCCTACTTTTTCATAAATACCTCCTTTTGGCAAAACAGTAAATGGATTTCCATGCGGATCATCTGGATCTTTATATAGGAACGGATTTCGATCTCTCACTGTAGTCGGTTTATCGGCACGATATGCCATAGCTTGGTTAGAGAACTCTGTAATATTGTGCTCTTGATTAGTGTTTTGATATTTCACCGCTCCTAAAACATTAGCCTCAACATTTCTTAACGGCTTCCATTTTAATTCAGATTGGAATTTCAAATCTGCTACATTTATATCGATATAGTTTTCTTCTAACTCTTTTTTGATATTAAATGGAGCGTAGTTTCTTGTATAATATGCATTTGGATCCAATATTCTTGAACTATTTAAGGCAAAAGAATATGGGTTGATGTCGAAATCACGCTTTACTGTACCTCTCACATAATCGTAATCTTGAGACAAAGTTCCTGGTGCTTTTTGTTTACGATAGCTTCCATTAGTTAATGCTACAAATGTCAATTTATCTGATAATTTATACGATGTATTAAAGTTTGCCGTATATCTATTTACATTACTAGCCAATGTCCATCCTGGATCTACCAAGGCACTTAATGAAGCATAATAGGTTGCCTTCTCGGTACCAGAAGACATACTCACCGAGTGACTCTGCAAAATGTTACTTTTAAACAATTCTTTGAACCAATCTGTATTACGATATTGAATAGGTCTTAAATAAGCAGCCTTTCCTTCATCGTTATTAATAATTTCCGAAAATTGAATCAATTTAGCTAGACGACCAAATTCTCCAGTTTCACGACCATAAGTAAGACTTGAATCCTCTAACCATCCTCCATTTAACATTTCAAGATAAACAGACATCTGCTGTTGTGAATTCATAATATTGAACTGCTTATAGGTAGGTCTTAATCTATAAGTAAATTCTCCCGTATAATTAAATGTACTTACACCAGCTTTACCTCGCTTAGTTGTAATTACAATTACACCAGCCATCGCTCTTGCTCCATAAATAGATGTCGCAGAACCATCTTTTAGTACTTCAATGCTTTCGATATCATTCGGGTTTAAACCAGCGATAGCAGAACTTACTAAAGTTGAAACATCTCCCGATGCCAAATCATCTGCACTTAATTCCACTGGATCTTCTAGCACTACCCCATCTACTACCCAAAGTGGCTTTGAACTACCATAGATAGACGTTGCTCCACGCACTCTAATTTTTGGAGCAGAACCAAATGAACCAGAAACATTCTGTACTGATACCCCCGCAGAACGCCCTTCTAATGCACGACTCGCATCTGGGATACCATCTAATTTAATATCATCTCCTTTCAATCTATCTGCCGCACCTGTAAACAATCGCTTGTCTGTAGTTGTGATCCCTGTTGTTACCACCTCATCAAGCTTAACATCTTTATCACCAGAGGACATCTTTACATCTACCTTCTTTGATTTATCGGTAATCGTTTTCGTTACCGTATCAAATCCGATGAATTCGAATTTTAACTTATCCCCTACAGCTGCAGAAATTTTATAATTTCCCTCTGCATCTGTGTACACACCTTTATCGGCTCCTTCTACATAAACATAGGCATCTGCCAAAGGATACCCACTGGCGTCTACCACTTTTCCCGTAATCACTTTTTCTTGCGCAAATGCGTAACTGCATAAGAACAATGAAAAAATAAAAATCCATAAGTTTTTACTCCTCATATTTTAATTTAAATAGTTTAGTTCGCGAAAATAGAAAAGTAACTACCATAGATGAAATTTTTAACAACTTAATTTATCTAAAAAAACACACAAAAGAATAAAAAACAAACATTTTTCTTAGAATAAAAACAAAAAACACACCGCAAAAATACCATATTAATAAATAAAATTAATCTAAATCATATTTCATATATAATCTTTAAATTAAAGTATAAATAAAACAAAAAATAAAATGTCAACAAAATTAACTATAAAAGCAATTACTTTAACTCACATTTAAGCATAAAAAAGGGAATCACTACAATTAGCAATTCCCCTAGAATTTTATCCTGAAAAATTATATTATTTCAAAATTTTCATCTCTTTGATTAAGCGTTTTGCGCCTGCATATTTATCAATTACGAAAAGTACATAACGCATATCTACCATAATATTTCGGCAGATTTCTGAATCATAGTAGAGGTCGCTCATGGTCCCTTCCCAAACTCGGTCAAAATTCAAACCGATAAGGTTTCCGTTGGCGTCCAAAGCTGGGCTCCCTGAGTTCCCTCCCGTGGTGTGATTTGTAGCGATAAAGTTAACAGGCATTTTTCCTTTTTCTCCATAAATGCCGTAATCTTTTTGCTCAAATAATTCTATCAACTTTGGAGAAACATCAAATTCATAATCGCCTGGAATGTATTTTTCCATAATTCCTTTTAAATAGGTTTTTGGCTCATATTCTACCGCATCGCGTGGCTCGTAGCCTTTTACCTTACCATAGGTTACACGCAATGTTGAGTTGGCATCTGGGAAGAATCTTTTCTCATCTTGCATCAGCTCCAATTGAGCTTTCATGTATGCCATCATTTTTTCATCGATTTTTTGCTGAATTGCTTGGCGGGGCGCAGAAACTTCTTGGTAATAAATCTGAGTTAGGGCTCCTACTTTCTTTACTAAATTATCTTTTTTCAATTCGGCTAAAAATTGATTTTGATTGTCTAATAAGGCTGTGCCTTCTTTCCCTAATTTAAATATAATTGAATTTTGAATGTCTTGTGGCGTGATTGCTAAGCTGTTTGGCGCATAAGTAGCTGGCACTTCTTGGTGATAAAGCTCCCACATTTTTAAAGCCACTTCTTCTTCTACTTGTGGATTGAAGTTTTTGTAAATCCCTTTGAAGTTTTGAGTTACTTTGTCGTAATAATCTTTATCTGTATTCATTAAAAGATTATTGGCATTAAGTGCCATTCTCAAAAGCTGAGAGTTTCTGTAAATTGCCTCCGAAAACATATCTGCCACCAGATTATACTCTTCTACTTCTTTATTTAGTTTGCCCAAATCGGCAATCAAAGTAGGGTATTCGTCGCAAGGCTTGTTTTTATTTTGCTTACATTTTTTATTGATTTTTTCTTGCAATCTTTGCTCGTAAGCTTTTTTATGTTCCACGGCGTTGGATTTTTGAATCCCTTGCGATTCTCCGATCCATTTTTTCCAATAGTTGGCAATGCTTGCATAGGTGGCTGCGTATTGAATTTTGGTTTTCTGATCGGCTTTCATGTATTTATCCATAATTTTCAAGGCATTGTCTCTCACTTTGATTTTGGCAGGATTTAATACATTCACTACTTGCTCTAGCGATGAGGCTGGCAAATACTCGTCGGTGGTTCCTGGGAAACCGAACACGAAGGTGAAATCGCCCTCGTTGATTCCTTTAATATTTATAGGTAAAAAATGTTCTGGCTTATATGGAACATTGTCTTTGGAATATTCTGCTGGGCGATTGTTCTTATCTGCATAGATTCTAAAGATTGAGAAATCGCCTGTGTGTCTTGGCCAAACCCAGTTGTCGGTATCGCTACCGAATTTCCCGATGCTGCTCGGTGGAGCTCCTACCAAACGAACATCTTTAAAGGTTTCTGTTACGAAAAGATAGTATTTATTTCCTTTGTAAAAGGGTTTTACCATTACTTCTTGCCATGGCTGTTTGGGATAATTATTTTTAATTTTCTCGATGGCTTGCTTTGTTAGTTCCGCTAGTTGATTTTTCCCTGCTTTCACGGCAGTGGCTTCTTTCACTTGCGGGGTTATGTCTTTTATATCGACTATAAAAGTGGCAGTAAGCCCTGGGTTGGGCAATTCCTCGGCGTTGCTTTTTGCCCAGAATCCATCTTTTAAATAATCGTGTTCTACGCTTGAGTGCGCTTGGATTTGTCCATATCCACAGTGGTGATTGGTGAGCAAGAGCCCTTGTGGCGAAATCACCTCGGAGGTACACCCTCCGCCAAAGTGCGCTACGGCGTCTTTGATACTTGGGGCGTTGGGATTGAAAATATCTTTTGCCGAAATTTTCATGCCCATTTCCTTCATTTCTTTTTCGTTTAGCTCATTAGGAATCCACATTCCGCCACTTTTTTGGGCAAATGCAAATCCTACTACTAGACTTAGCATTAAACTTAATTTAATCTGGATTCTATTCATATTTTTTTCATTTATAAACGATTTATTTATTCTATTCTTCTTTAAAAATCCTTTTTCTGAGGCATATTCTTTTTAAACGCTACTAAAAATTGCATTATTACATGCCGTTTTCCTGTCGCCATAGGGCATTCTTCTGTTGCCGTGGGTCATTCTTCTGCCGCCATAGGGCGTTCTTCTATCGCCGTAAGTCATTTTCCTGTCGCCGTAGGTCATTCTTCTATCGCCGTGAGCCGCTTTCCTATTTTTTCACAACATTTTGCGCCGCCCATTGCAATTCTTCTATCGCCCAGCTTAATTTATTAAAAAACTCACAATCTCAACTTTTAGCTTTAGCTATATTTAATATATAAAAAGGTGATATGCTATTCATTTTCTTTTATTTCTAGCAAATCATTCCTGCCGCCACGGTCTCGTTGGTAGTTTCATCGATTAAAATCAAACTTCCCGTGATTCGGTTTTCTCTATATTTATCGGCAAAAAGTGGTTTGGTGGTTCTTAATTTCACTCGAGCAATGTCGTTCATTGTTAATTGCTTGTCTTCCTCGTTACGGTTTAGCGTGTTCACATCTACCTTGTACACCACTTCTTTAATCATGGCTTTCACCTCGTTGGTCGTGTGTTTTAGATAATATTTCCCTCGTGGGTGTGCTGGTTTTTGATTGAACCAGCAAAGCATAACATCTATATCTTGCGTGCTTTCTGGCTGATTGTTTTTCTTTACAATCATATCGCCACGGCTCACATCTATATCATCTTCTAGCGTAAGTGCTACCGACATGGGCGGATAGGCTTCTTGCAAATCGCCGTCGTGGGTGTGGATTGATTTCACTTTTGAGGAAAAACCTGATGGCAACACCTCTACCTCATCGCCTACACGCACGATTCCGCTGGCTACTTGCCCGGCATAGCCTCTAAAATCGTGAAAGGCATCGCTGTGCGGACGAATCACGGTTTGCACAGGGAAACGCATATCGATAAAGTTTTGGTCGCTTGCGATGTGTATGGTTTCTAGCGTATCGAGCAAAGTGCGCCCTTGATACCAAGGCATTTTATCTGACTTGTCTACCACATTGTCGCCATGCAAGGCAGAAATCGGAATGTAGTGCACATCTTTTATCGTCATTTTAGACGAAAAATCATCGTATTGTGCAATGACTTTGTTAAAGGCTTCTTCGCTATAATCCACCAAATCCATTTTGTTCACACACACCACCAAGTGCGGAATTTGCAACAAAGAGGCAATATAAGAGTGGCGTTTGGTCTGTTCAATTACACCATTTCTGGCATCAACCAAAATTATGGCAAGATTGGCAGTAGATGCGCCCGTAACCATATTTCTGGTGTACTGAATGTGCCCTGGAGTGTCTGCGATGATGAATTTTCTTTTAGGCGTAGAAAAATAGCGATACGCCACATCAATGGTGATTCCTTGCTCGCGCTCGTCTTTGAGCCCGTCGGTCAATAACGAAAAATCGATTTGCTCCAAACCTTTTTTGCGTGAGCTTGATTCTACTGCATTTAATTGATCTTGAAATATAGATTTAGAATCGTATAACAATCGCCCGATGAGTGTACTTTTTCCGTCGTCTACACTCCCTGCGGTTGTAAATCTTAATAATTCTCTTTCAGTATTATTTGTCATTTTTATTTTAAGCTTTTAATTATAATTGAAGAAATATTTTTTTGGCTAAAAAATTAAAAATATCCTTCTTTTTTGCGATCCTCCATTGCGGTATCGCTTCGCTTGTCATCGGCGCGGTTACCTCTTTCTGTGCTGCGAGTAGTTGTCACTTCGTTTACAATTTTCTGTAAAGTATCGGCATCAGACTCTATTCCACCCGTAATGGTGATGTCGCCAAGTGTTCTAAAGCGCACTTGCTTTTTCACGATTTCCTCGCCTTCTCTTAATTGTAAAAACTCTGAATTTGGAATCCAAGAATTATTTCTCCACACCACCTCGCGCTCGTGCGCAAAATACATCAACGGCAATGGAATGTTTTCTTCCAAAATGTAATTCCAAATATCCATCTCTGTCCAGTTAGAAATCGGGAACACTCTAAAATGCTCGCCCATATTCTTTTTACCATTAAATAAATGCCACAATTCTGGACGCTGATTTTTAGGGTCCCATTGTCCAAAATCATCTCGGTGCGAGAAAAATCTTTCTTTGGCTCTGGCTTTTTCCTCATCACGGCGACCACCGCCCATGCAGGCATCAAACTGGTATTCTTCTATCGTGTCGAGCAAAGTGGTGGTTTGCAATTTATTTCTACTTGCATTGATTCCCGTTTCCTCCTGCACGCGCCCTTCATCAATCGACTTCTGCACAGAGCCCACAATCAGCTGCACGCCCAATTCTTTTACCAAATTATCGCGGTATTCTATCGCTTCAGGGAAATTGTGCCCCGTGTCTATATGCACGAGCGGAAAAGGAATTTTGGCAGGCGAAAAGGCTTTTTTGGCTAAATGCGTCATCACAATGCTATCTTTTCCCCCAGAGAAAAGAATGGCAGGATTATCAAATTGCGCAAAAACCTCTCGAATTACAAATATGGATTCTGCTTCTAATTGCTTTAAATATGATAATTTATATCCCATAATCTTATTGAATTTTCTCGAATGCCAAATGTACTAATTTTTTTAAGCTTTCGGCAGGTGTTTCGGTATCTGTTTTAATTATTAAATCATTTTGGGCAGGAATTTCAAAGGGTGCAGAAATCCCTGTAAAGTTTTTAATTTCACCTTTTTTGGCTTTTTCATACAAGCCTTTTACATCGCGCTGCGCACAAACTTCTACTGGACAATCCACGAAAATATGCACAAAATCGTTTTCTCCCACAATTTGGCGAAGGCTCTCGCGCTCGGCTTCGTAGGGCGTAATGAAGGCAGCAAGCACAATCACGCCCGCGTCTACAAAAAGTTTGGCAACTTCCCCAATTCGGCGTAGGTTTTCCTTTCGGTCTTCGGCACTGAACCCTAAGTCTTTGTTTAAACCAAATCGGATATTATCTCCGTCTAAAACATAGGTTTTAAAACCTTTTTGGTGCAATTCCACCTCAAGCAAATTGGCTAAACTCGATTTTCCCGAACCCGATAAACCCGAAAACCAAAATACTTTGCCTTTTTGATTGTTGAGTTTTTCGCGCTCGGCACGCGTGATTTTATAATTTTGCTGTACTATATTTTCGCTTTTAGTCATAATTAAATTTTTAAATTAAATGATAAATTAAGGCGATGCTTACCAAACATGCGATGGAATAAATCACCGTCATCGGCACGCCTATTTTTATAAAATCTTTGAATTTATAGCCGCCCACGCCATAAATCATCAAATTGGTTTGGTAGCCAAACGGCGTAATAAGGGCACAAGAGGCTCCAAAGGCTATCGCCAAAAACAGGGCTTGCGCTGGCATATTCAGCTCTCGGCTGATTTCAAACGCAATGGGAAACACTATGGAAATTGCCGCAACATTGGTAACAAACGAAGTGAGAATCAGCGTTAAAAGATACACACCGATTAAAATCCCAATCTTATCGTATTGCTGAAAAATACTGAGCACAAAATCGCCAATCCATTTGGCTCCTCCCGTATCCATAAAGGCGGTGCCAATGGCAATGGAACTGCCTAAAATCAGAAATAAATCGATATTTAAATTGTTTTTTAATTGCGTAGAGTTATACATTTTCAGCGCGAAAAATGCGGAAAGAATGACCAAAAGCGAGACAAAAAAGTCTAAAATCTTAAATACCGAAAGTCCTAAAGCCAAAACCGAAACAGCAAGCAAAATGGCACTTTTCCAAAACGGAATTTTCTTGATTTCGTCTTTTTCCTCCAATACATAAATGTTGGTATTATTTTGCACCAACTGCGCAAAATGCTCTCCTGTGGTGAGCATCAACAAGTCTCCGTATGCCAATCGGATTTCTCCTAATTTTCCTCGCAAGCGTTCCCCATTTCGGTGAATAGCGATTACGGCTGCATCGTATTTCTCACGGAATCGGCTTTCCTTTAAAGTGCGCCCCGCCAAATTGGAATTATACGGAATTAAGGTTTCCACCACTTTTAAATCTCCTTTCAGATTAAACCTTTCGGTTTTTGGGAACACAAATCCGTTTTTCTCTTTCACGATTTCCACAATGTGTTGCGTGTCGCCTGCAAAAAACAACAAATCATTGGGCTGCAAAGTTTCTTGTGGCGAAACGGGCGAAATTGTTTTTCCATCTCTAAAAATTTCTACCAAATACACCCCGAGCAAATTCCTTAAACCTGCTTCTTCCACGGTATGTCCCACGACTTGGGCATTGGGTTTTAGCGAAATTTCTACTAAATATTCTTTTAAATTTTCTTTGATATCAATTGCACTTTTTCTCGCAGGCAAAATTTTATAAGCAAAAAATACCATGAAAATCAAACATGCCACGCAGGTTACAAGCCCTGGCAATAGGAAATCGAACATGGTAAAGGCTTTGATGCCTCGGCTCTCGATAAACCCGTTAAGCACCAAATTGGTCGAAGTTCCAATTGTGGTGAGCATGCCTCCCGTAATGGCGGCATAGGACAGCGGAATCAAGAATTTAGACGGTGCTTGCCCGTGGCGTTTGCTCCAGTGCGTGATGTAGGGAATCATGAGTGCCACAATGGGCGTATTGTTCATAAATGCAGAAATGAACGAAACCCAGCTCGTAGTCTGAAATAAGAAATATTTGGGCTTATTTTCTTGCGTAAATATTTTATCTAAATACTTGACGATATTATAATTAAAATTAATCGCCGAAGTGAGCAAAATCAACACGAAAATTATGGCAATGGACTTATTGGCAAAACTGCTCAAAAAAGTTTTGGGATCGAGCACATTAAACACCATCAGCACCAATGCTGAAAGCAGAAATAACATAGACGAACGCACTTTGTCGGTGGCTAAGCCCACGACCAAAACTAACAGCACAATTATGACCAAATACATCTGCATACGCCTATACTTCTCCTACCAAAAAATAGGGATTTAATAGATTTTCTTTGTTATACGCAATTGGCTCGCCCGTTTCAGCCTGAACTACGGAAACGCCTGCAAATCGGCAAATGGCATGCCCCGCAGCTATGTCCCACTCCATTGTGGGGGCAAATCGGGGATACACATGTGCTTTGGATTCCGCGACCAAACATAATTTAAGCGAACTGCCCATAGAAATTCTCTCTACGGATTGATATTTTAAATTTAATTTTTGAATGAATTTTTCCGTCGGCTCGTTGAGATGCGAGCGACTTGCCACTACCACGACATTCTCCTGCGGCTTTTGGTAATATAACTTTTGGGCTAAATCCTTTGAAAATTCCGAATATTGGGTAATTTTTTCTTGTTTAAAGCTTCCCGTTTCATCAGCAAAATAAAGCCATTTTAAGCATGGTGCATAAATTACGCCCAAAACGGGTGTTCCATTTTCGATTAAGGCTATATTTACGGTGAACTCTCCGTTTCTATTTACAAACTCCTTGGTGCCGTCCAACGGGTCTACGAGCCAAAAGCGAGCCCAATCTTTGCGCAAAGCGTATTTCTCCTGCTGCATTTCTTCGCTAATGATCGGAATTTGGGTGTTTTTCAGAAAATCTACAATCACACGATTGGACGCCAAATCTGCCTGCGTGAGTGGAGACTCATCTGCCTTATGCTCTACTGCAAAATCTTGCTCATAAATCTTTAAAATCTCCTGCCCTGCTTGCAAGGCTGCTTGTATTGCTTTTTGCAAAAGCTCGTTCATAAAAAAAGGTTTACATTACAAAAATACGCAATGCAAACCTTTTATTAAATATTAATTTTCAAAAATTTATTCTTCTACTGCACTTGGATCTGGCCCTTCAAATGTTACATCATCATCAAAGAATGGCTCATCGTCGTCATCTTCAAACTCCTCCATCACGATTTCTAGACGCTGGCTGATTTTCACCAAATACACAGTATCCTCTGTCTGAACTTCCACCGCTTCTACGGTTTCGCCTTTAGCATTTTTAAACACAATAACATCTTGATCCCCGTATCCATCTGGAAATTTCTCTACCAAAAGGCTCAAAATCTCATTATTCAATTTTTTGTAATCAACGATTACTCTCTTCTTGGGGCATGGTTTCTTACTCATATCTTTTTCTCTATGTTTTTTATTCTAATTTACATGTCTAGCAAATAAGCAAACATCAACGGTGCAACGATTGTAGCGTCTGATTCCACAATGAATTTTGGCGTATCTATGTCTAATTTTCCCCAAGTGATTTTCTCATTTGGCACGGCTCCAGAGTAGCTACCATAAGATGTGGTAGAATCTGAAATTTGACAGAAATAGCTCCAGAATGGTGTATCTGTTCTTTCCAAATCTTGATAAAGCATAGGCACTACACAGATTGGGAAATCTCCTGCGATACCTCCTCCGATTTGGAAGAATCCGATTCCGTTTTGTGAATTTTCGGTGTACCAATCTGCCAAGAATGTCATATACTCAATTCCTGATTTCATGGTACTTGCTTTTAACTCGCCTTTCATCACATAACTTGCAAAAATGTTCCCCATCGTGCTGTCTTCCCACCCTGGTACTACGATTGGTAAATTTTTCTCGGCAGCAGCATACATCCAGCTGTCTTTGATATCGATTTCGTAATATTGCTCAAGCACGCCTGAAAGCAACATCTTATACATAAACTCGTGCGGAAAATATCTTTCGCCTTTTTCTTCAGCATCTTTCCAGATTTTGAAAATGTGTTTTTGCAATCTTCTGAAGGCTTCTTCTTCTGGAATACAAGTATCTGTTACACGGTTCAGTCCTTTGTCCAATAATTCTCTTTCTTCTGCTGGAGTTAAATCTCTGTAATGTGGCACTCTTTTGTAGTGTGAATGCGCTACAAGGTTCATGATGTCTTCTTCCAAGTTGGCACCTGTACATGAAACGATATGCACTTTATCTTGGCGTATCATTTCTGCAAAGATTTTCCCTAACTCGGCAGTACTCATAGCTCCTGCCATGCTCACTAGCATTTTACCACCGTTTTTAAGCTGCTCGTCGTAGGCTTTTGCGGCATCTACCAAAGTAGCAGCATTAAAGTGCAAATAATATTTCTGAATAAAGTCTGATATTGCTCCCATTTTAATAATGTTTTTTATTGTTTTCTGAATTTTGCCGCAAATTAAAAAGTTTTAAAATTCTCTTGCAACATAATTCGGGTTATTTGTCTTTTTTTTAATAATTTATTTTCTTTCAAATTTAGCCTCCTACTCCTCGTAGCCCAAAATGTCCATAAAACTCTCTGCAGATTGCTGCTTGGAGAATAATTTGGTCGTGATATTTCCGTTTTCGTCTTTATCAATCAAAATGTGTTTTGGCTTTGGGATTAAGCAGTGTTGCAAACCGCCAAATCCCCCAATGGTATCTTGATACGCCCCCGTGTTGAAAAATCCAATATAGAGCGGTTTATCTTTTTTAAATTTAGGCAAGAAAATAGCGTTTAAGTTCTGTTCCGAATTGTAATAATCATCGCTATCACAAGTCAATCCGCCTAAAAGCACTCGCTCATACTCGTCGTTCCAGCGGTTGATGGCAAGTAGCACAAAACGCTTACTGATCGCCCAGCTATCTGGCAAAGTAGTGATAAATGAAGAATCGATCATGTTCCATTTTTCGCGATCGTTCTGTTGCTTTTGATACAAAATTTGGTAAATCGCTCCACCACTTTCGCCCACAGTGAAACTACCAAACTCGGTATAAAGATGTGGCACTTCTACGCCTGCGTTTTCGCAATATTGCTTAATTTGATTCACAATCTCATTTGCCATGTAGGCATAATCATAGGTAAAGTGCAAGGTGTTTTTAATCGGGAAACCACCCCCGATGTTCAAACTATCGAGCGTAGGGCAGATTTTCTTTAAATCCACATATACTTTCAAACATTTAGTAAGCTCACTCCAATAATACGCCGTGTCTCTAATTCCTGTATTGATGAAGAAATGGAGCATTTTCAGGCTCACTTTTTTATTATCTCTCAGTTCTTTTTTGTAGAACGGCACAATGTCGCGATACCCAATCCCTAAACGAGAGGTATAAAACTCGAATTTAGGTTCTTCCTCAGATGCGATACGGATCCCTACTTGGTATTTTCCTTTAATCGCTTCGTTTAAAAGATTTAGCTCTTCGTAATTATCAATAATTGGCAAGCATTTTTTGTGCCCGTTATTGATTAATCTTGCAATGTTTTCAATGTATTGATCTCGCTTAAAACCATTGCACACAATCCAGTTTTTCTTTGTTATTTTTCCAGACTTCATCAGAGACTCCACGATATTGATGTCAAACGCGGAACTGGTCTCTATGTGAATATCATTTTTAAGTGCTTCGTTCAGCACAAACGAAAAATGCGAACTTTTGGTGCAGTAGCAATAATTATAAGTAGCACCATAGTTATGCTCTTTAATGGCATCATTGAACCATTTTTTAGCTTTTTTTATATTTTCAGAGATTTTTGGCAAGTAAGTAAATTTTAGCGGAGCCCCATATTCTTCAATCAAGCCCATTAAATCAATACCATGAAACCTTAAATTGGCACCATCTAAAGTAAACTCCTCTTGCGGGAAATAGTAAGTTTGGTCTATTAAGTCAAAATACTTTAATTTCATTTATTCTGTCTATTCTTGTTGAATTGCAAATTTTAAAAAAAAATTTACTTTGTGGTAGGTTTTGAACAATAAATTTTAATTAATTTTACTGCACAGATATTTTTTATATGAAAAAAATTGGAATTTTAGGTGGCGGACAATTGGGTAGAATGTTCATTCAGAATGCCTTAAATTATCCCTACGAAATTTTCATTCTCGATCCCAATCCCGAGGCACCTTGTAGCCAAATTGCAGACCATTTTGTGTGTGGCGATTTCAACGATTACCAGAGCGTAATGGATTTTGCCCAGCAAGTGGACATCGTGGGCATAGAGATAGAACATGTAAATCTCAAAGCTCTTCGCGAACTGAAAAAACAAGGCAAAACCGTAATTCCAGATCCAGATGTTTTGGAAATAATTCAAGACAAAGGCAAACAGAAAGATTTTTATTTAAAAAATAATATTCCCACCGCTCCATTGAAGGAAAAAAATGATTTCCCCGTGGTGCAGAAACTCTGCAAAGGCGGCTATGATGGTAAAGGCGTTCAGATTTTAAAAGATGAAAAAACTAAGGCTTGGGAAGAAAATTCAATTTTTGAAGCTTTAGCCGATTTAAAAATGGAACTCGCCGTGATTGTGGCTCAAAATGCCGATGGAGAGCGTGCTGTGTATCCAGTTGTGGAACAAGTCTTTAATCCAACATATAATTTATTAGATTATTTAATCACTCCCGCTCGCATTTCGCCCGAAGAAGAAGAAAATGCCAAGCAGATTGCGCTGGAGGTAGTAAAAGCTTTTGATTCCCCAGGGATTTATGCCGTAGAATTATTTTTAAATAATGATGGCAGCATTTGGGTAAATGAAACTGCTCCACGCGTGCACAATAGCGGGCACGCTACGATTGAGGCAGCTTATTCTTCTCAGTTTGATATGATGCTCCGCACCTTGGTCAATTTACCACTTGGCAACACAGATTTAAAATGCAAAGCTGCCATGCTGAATTTAATCGGAGCACCAAATCATGAGGGGGCTAGCTACATCAAAGGGCTAAACGATGCGCTAAAATTGCCAGGGTTCAGCATTCACTGGTATGGCAAAAAACTCACAAGCCCAGGGCGAAAAATGGGACACGCCACTTTTTGCGGGAACAACTGGGACGAAATCATTAGCCAAATTGAAAAAGTGAAAAAAGAAGTAGAAATCATTAATCAATAATTAAAAAATAGAAAATTATGCACATAGAAAAACCAACCGTATCTATCGTGATGGGAAGCCAAAGCGATTTACCTAAAATGCAGGCTGCTGCAGAAATTTTACAAGAACTCGGCATCACTTTTGAGCTCACACTCGTGTCTGCACACCGCACTCCAGAACGCATGTTTGAATACGCCAAAGGTGCCGCAGAACGAGGTGTAAAAGTAATCATCGCAGGTGCTGGCGGAGCGGCTCACTTGCCAGGCATGGTTGCATCGCTCACGACTTTGCCTGTGATTGGCGTGCCTATCCACTCAAGCAACTCCATCGATGGCTGGGATAGCGTGCTAAGCATTCTACAAATGCCAAACGGAATTCCCGTGGCTACCGTGGCACTCGACGCTGCTAAAAATGCCGGACTGCTTGCGGCAAGAATAGTCGGTGCGTTTGAGCCTGAAGTGGCTAAAGCTGTGGCAGAGTATCAGCAATCTTTGAAAGAGAAAGTGGAAGAAAACATCTTGGAGGTGAAAGGACAATTCGCTAATGGATTTGACTAAAATTTCCTTTCCTCCTAAAAACACAAAAAGCCGATTTTCTAAAAAATCGGCTTTTTTAATATTTTTTAAATAATTTTAAAATTACAATTCTGGAAGGATTTTCTCCAATTGCATACCGCGTGAGCCTTTGATTAAAATGCTTTGTGATTGCACATGATTTTCTCGGATAAAGGCTAAAAATTTCTCTTTGGTTTTAAAAGTCAATACAGCTAATTCTGGATTTGTATTGGCACTAAAATTTTCTCCAATTAAAAAGATTTCGTCAAAATTTAAATCTTTTGCTAATTGAGCTACTTTCTGGTGTTCTTCGGCAGAAAACGCCCCCAATTCAAACATATCGCCTAGCACAACTGCCTTGGTGCCATCGTAATACGAAAAGTGCTTTAAAGCAACTTCCATACTGCTCGGATTGGCGTTATAGGCATCCATAATGATTTTCTTGCCATTTTGTTCAATCGTCTGCGAGCGGTTAATTGTTGGGTTATAAGCTTCTATTGCTTTTTTAATTTCAGGAAACTCTACACCAAAATATCGCGCAATGGTTGTTGCCGCGGCGATATTGTTTTGGTTATAATTTCCCACCAAATTGGATTGAATCAGCGTTTCGTCTGCCTCAACTCCGGCTTTTCCTTCTTTTAAAATTCGCTTGTATTGATAATCGGCTTCGTTTTCAAATGCAAAACTAATGATCTCCATTCCATTGGTTTGCTTGATTTGCTTTGCATCGTCTTTGTTAATGAATGCCTTTCCATTGTGCGCACGCAAGAAATCATACAACTCAGATTTTGCCTTTACCACACCTTCCTCGCTACCAAATCCCTCTAAATGTGCTTTTCCAAAATTGGTAATATAGCCAAAATTTGGTGCTGCAATTTCGCAAAGTTGAGCAATTTCTCGTGGATGATTTGCACCCATTTCTACTACTGCCAAATCGTGTGATTTGTTTAGGCTTAACAAAGTAAGCGGCACGCCAATATGATTGTTTAAATTCCCTTGCGTGAACGCCACATTGAATTTTGCGCCCAAGGCTTGAGCGATTAATTCTTTGGTCGTCGTCTTGCCATTACTTCCAGTGAGCGAAATGATTTTTATGCCTAATTCTTTTCTATGGAAATGTGCTAAATCTTGCAAAAACTTCAAACTATTTTCCACCAAAAATATGTTTTTAGCCATATTTTCAAATGCTGCCTCGTCCACAATAGCGGCAACAGCTCCTTGCTCAATGGCTTTTTCGGCATAGGCGTTGCCGTTAAAGTTTTCTCCTTTTAGCGCGATAAAAATATCGCCTTTTTCGATTTTTCGGGAATCGGTCGAGATTTTTAATCCGTCTTTAAATTTATGATAGAAATCTTCTACTTTCATGTGTTTTTTATTTTATTAAAAAAAGAGATTCAATCTTATTTTGAACCTCTTTTTTCTATTGAATTTACATTCGATTATCTTTGTTTTACAACGCCTCTTTTAGTTCGGGTTGCTTCGTTAGCTCCTGTGTAATCTTGCGCCACACGGAAACCAATCCAAGAGGTTGCTGAGCCCTCGTCAAGGAATCGTCTTTGCCCTGGTTCTAACCAATAAATATTGTCTTTCCAAGATCCTCCTTTAATAACTCTAGTTCTGTTGCTGATCTCTGTATATCTCTGTTTTGGATCTTTTTCTAGCACTACACGCCCATCATCTGTCACTCTAAATCTTCTTGCTGGCGAGTTATACATATTTGGGTCTGTAGCATTCGGATCTGTTTCAGCTTTTCCGATATCCAAAGATGAACGATAGTCCCCATCTTCGTAATCTCTAGCATCTTCCACCACTTCCTTTTTGTAGGCTCCTGGCAGAGCTTTTGCTAATAACTGTCCATTATTTAAAGTATCATAAGCTACTTCGCCTTCTTTGTATACTTCAAAATCGCCATTGCCATTTTGAATTTTGCGGGTATAAATATTTCCTCTAAAGTAGTTAAAATCACTCGCAGTTTCGTCAATCAATGGTCTGTACACATCTGCCACCCATTCGGCAACATTTCCTAACATTCCATAAAGACCAAACTCATTAGATGGGTATTGTTTAACATCGTTTGTAACCGCAAAACCGTCATTACCCCAACCTCCAATACCTGAGTAATCTCCACGACCACGCTTAAAGTTTGCCATAAACTCTCCACGCTTTCTTCCTCTCTGTTGTCTGATTTCGTTTTGAGCGATTGGTTTTCCTAGGTAGCTGTTATAAATTCTATCTCCTGGCAATGCTAGTGCAGCATATTCCCATTCCGCCTCGGTAGGAAGTCTGAATGCTGGAACTAATCCTGCATGCATGCTCATTCTATAATTAATTCTAGAATTTTTGGTCTTAATTTTTAAGTTTTTCATGATTTTAGCTGAATCAATTACGCCATCGCCATGAAATACTTGCCCAGGATTTTGCTGGAATTTTTCGGTATTAAAGTGATTTGCACCCAAGTTCACATCTTCGTTTAGGTATAAATCTTTGTTTATATACCCTTTATCCATCATAGCTTTTTCGTTTGCACGGTCTGTCAACCAATCACAATAACGAACCGCCTGTAACCAAGTTACTCCCACTACTGGATAGTAATCAAAAGATGGATTTCTTAAATACTCGTGCGAGTATAAATCGTTACGAGAAAGTTTATTTCCCCAAACCAAGGTATCTGGCTTGATACCATCGTTGATGTTTTTATTCTCTGGATTTGTGGTAGGGAATACATAATTGATCCAAGACATGTATTCTCTATACGCAATGTTTGTAACCTCTGTGTCTCCCATGTAGAAAGAGCGTACCTGCATGCGGCGTGGGGTATTATCCCAGTTACGCATCACATCGGTTTTCACTTGCCCCATGGTAAAAGTTCCTCCCTCAATGTAAACCATTCCTTGAGAGGCCTTTTGTTTTTCTTTTTTACCTTGGAAGAACCAACCTTTTTTATCATTTGGTTTCCAACCAGTACGACTAGTATAACTTTTAGTTCCACCGCCTGTTTTCCCGCTTCTTCCACAGCTTGAGAAACTTACGAAGGCTAGCAGTCCTAAAACATAAATGAACTTATTTTTATTCATTCGTATAATTTTAATTACTAATTTCACTCAATAATATAACCTTGCAAAGAAAAAAATTTAGTTTGAATATTGCAATTTTTATTTAAGCTTTTTATTCAATACGCTACTTTGCTCAAGGTCATAAATTCCCCGCAAAGATATGTATTTTAATTAATTTATGTATTAAGCTAAAATATAATTTATAAACTTTGGCGAAATTATTTTTATTCCATTGTTTTATTCCCTTTCCAAGAACTATGGGTTGAATGCGCAGTTTTAACGATTTCTATACATACCATTTATCATAAGATGATTTTTAAATGTTTGGCATTATAACTAAATATGGTATATTTGTGCCATAAATCTTTTGAAAGGGTATCTCTACAATGTCCTTTCAAATAAATATTTAGTAAACAACAATTTAAGATAATGAAAAAATTACTAGTCTTAGGTTTAACAGCGTTTTTAGCTTTAAATTCAAATGCACAAAGCTATCGCCCAGTGCTCACGGGGGCTCCTTTTTTAAGAATTTCTCCAGACGCGCGTGCGGGCGGACTTGGAGACATGGGGGTTGCTACCTCGGCTGATGCCTTTTCGCAGTACTGGAACCCTGCAAAATATGTTTTCAGCGAAAGTCATTCTGGAGTGGGTGTTTCATACACGCCATACTTGGGCAAAATCACTGATGATGTTTTCTTACTAAACGGGACTTTTCATACCTATTTAGGTGAGGAAGAAAGAAGTGCCCTCGGGGTGAGTATTTATTACTTTAATATAGGTGAAGTAAAATTAAATGGTATTGTTGCGGGCTCAGACAACATTGTAAGCTTAGGTACAGCAAAACCAAATGAATTCTCTCTTGATGTATCTTATGGTCTACGATTGACTGACAATTATGGTATGGCTGTGGCAGGTCGCTATATCCGTTCGGATTTAAATAACAATGACCAAAATGCTACTACTAAAGCAGCTAACTCTTTTGCTGTGGATGTCGCAGGATTTTATCAGTCAGGTTTAATGACTATTGGCAATATCAATGGTAAATTAAGAGCTGGTTTCAACATTAGCAACATTGGTCCTAAATTAGATTATTCTGATTCTGACGAGCTAGAAAGCTTTTTGCCTACTAATTTGAGACTAGGTACCACTTACGATTTCTTGCTTGATGATGTAAATAAAATCACTGTGGGAGCTGAGTTTAATAAACTTTTGGTGCCAACACCTAGCGAATTAGTCAAAGGGCAAGGGAATCCATATTATAAAGTACCTAACAAAGGAGTTGTTTCAGGTATCTTCGGCTCGCTTAACGACGCGCCAGATGGATTCTCTGAAGAATTAAAAGAAATCACTTGGGCACTGAGTGCTGAGTATGTTTACAACAACGCCTTTGCCTTCAGAACTGGTTATTTCCACGAAAGTGTAGAAAAAGGAGCTAGACAATATGCAACTCTAGGGGCTGGGTTTAAATTCAACTCATTTGGATTGGATTTATCTTACTTAATCCCTACCAATAGTGTAAATAATGCTCTACAAAACACTTTAAGATTTGGATTGACTTGGGATTTTGGAGGAGAAGCATTTAACAACAATTAATAAGCATTCCCTTTATTTAAAGGACTTTTAAAAAATAATTTAACGCAAGTTCAAAATTGAGCTTGCGTTTTTTTTGTTTATTTAAATTTTTTAATGTAATTTAAGGCTCTAAATAAAACAAAAAAAGGAAATAAATTAGAAATAATCATTTTTTTAGTCTAAAAACCTATGAAAATGCATTTTTCTAAGTAGATTTTCTGAGCAAATCTATTTTTTAACAAAACTTATTCAGCGTAGCGAAATGTCTGAAAATAAAAACTAATAAAAATCAGATAATTTTCCGATCAAAAATTTGAAGATTTAATAATTTTAATCGTAAATTTGAGTATCAAAATAAAAAAAATACAAAATAACTAAAATTTTAATGTCATGAAAAATTTAAACTTAAAAGCCGTTTTTTTCATTTTATTTTCAACTTTTGGCGTTCTATTAAATGCACAAGCCTTAAAAACCTCTAGAGTTCAAATTCAGCTAAGCGGAACTTCCACTATTCACGATTGGCAAATGAACGCTTATCATGGAGACTTTTCAGGCACTGCTAACGGAAACGCGATAGAGAATGCTAAATTTGTAATGAAAGCCGAGGATTTACAAAGCAATCGTAAAGGAATGGATGCTAACGCCTACAAGGCACTCAATACTGCACAACACCCTAACATCACTTTTACTGCAGACCAATTGAAAAACGGAGTTGTAAAAGGCAATTTAACCATAAACAATGTAACCCGCAGCATTGAATTGCCTGTTGTAATTAAAAAGACTAAAGGGTTCTACACCGTTCAAGCAGAAAAAGATCTTTTGATGACTGATTTCAATATAACTCCTCCTACTTTCTACAATGCTGTGAAAACTGCAAACGAGGTTAAAATTGTCATCAATTTAATTTTAAAAGAAGCTTAATCTATTTTTTCATTCAAATAATTTTGAGAGAGCGAGGCTAGCAAAAACACCTCGCTTTTCTTTTGGCTAAACGATTTTGAAATAAGTGCAAAAAAGTCTTTTCTAAATAAATTAAATCACAAAACGCGCGATTTTTTTAAACAAAAATTTAGTACATTTGTAGAAACCAACCCAAAAACACAATTATGGCAGAATATAAATTTTTACTTCCATCCATGGGAGAAGGCATCATGGAAGCCACCGTTACAGCATGGCTAAAGAATGTAGGCGATAGCATCGAAGAAGATGAGTCGATTGTAGAAGTAGCCACCGACAAAGTGGATTCTGATGTTCCTTCGCCTGTAAGTGGTGTTTTAAAAGAAATCATTATCCCTACAGATAGCGTTGCTAAAGTGGGCGAGCCAATGGCTATCATCACTACCGATGGCGACGAAGAGGAACCAGCCGCTTATACGCCCAAATCTGAGGCACCGACACCAGAACCTAGCCCTGAAATAGCTCAAGCCGCAAAAGAGGCTGAAAAGGCTTTAAATGTAGTAAAAACGCCTGCTAGCATTGATTTGGGCGAAAGCGATAAATTCTTATCTCCACTTGTGCGTTCTATCGCTGCCAAAGAAGGAATTTCTGCCGAAGAGTTAAACAGCATTCAAGGTTCTGGGCAAAATGGTAGAGTGACCAAAGATGATATGCTTCGTTATTTGGAACAAAAAGACCAGCAACCAAACACTTCCTCTGCTCCTGCCCCAGCAGCTTCAGCACCGCAAACGCAAACTCCTAGCCCTGCCCCTAAAGCCATAAGCCTAGGTGCAAACGATGAAATCATCGAAATGGATCGCATGCGAAAAATCATCGCTCAACACATGCTAGACAGCAAGCAAATTTCTCCGCATGTTACCTCCTTTGTAGAGGCAGATATGACGCGCATCGTTCAATGGAGAAATCGTGTGAAAAATGCGTTCCAAAAACGCGAGGGAGAAAAAATCACCTTTATGCCAATCATCGTAGAGGCAATTGTGAAAGCTATTAAAGATTTTCCGATGATTAATGTTTCTGTAGATGGCGACAAAATCATCAAAAAAGCAAATATCAATATCGGTATAGCTGCTGCAAGACCAGACGGAAACTTGATTGTTCCTGTGATTAAAAATGCTGATCAATTGAATTTAATTGGTTTGGCTAAAAAAATCAATGATTTGGGATACCGAGCTAAAAATAATCAGCTTAAACCAGACGAAATCCAAGGAGGAACTTACACCGTTTCAAACATTGGTAGCTTTGGTAATTTAATGGGCACTCCAATCATCAATCAGCCACAAGTGGCGATTATGGCAATCGGAAGTATCCAAAAGAAACCTGCCGTGATTGAAACGCCAGAAGGCGATACCATAGGCATTCGCCACAAAATGTATCTCTCCCACTCCTACGACCACCGCGTGGTAGACGGAGCTCTGGGCGGTATGTTTGTGAAACGAGTGGCAGAATATCTTGAATCGTTTGACATCGACCGAGGTATTTAATTAATTATTAATAAAATAATGCTTAGAGGGAAATTTCGTTTTTCCCTCTTTTTTTTAATCCAAAAGTCTTTAATTCAGCTAAAATTGCTGATTTTATTCACAAATAACTAACATTTTATTCCGAAAGATTGATATAATTATTCAATTTGTATATATTCGCATCTTGAAACAATAAAAAGTTATAGAAAAACAACATGAGCGGTACCATTAAATTCTTCCACCCAGAAGAAACTTTTGTTTACCAAGTAGACAAGTCATTTTGCAAGGTAGTTTATTTAAGAAAAAAGAATTGCCTAGTTCTTGAAATAGAATCAACCGAAAGCCTCGACCACTTGGCCGAAGATTCTCTACAAAACGAATTTCCAAAAGTAGTTTTTAGCGTTGATGATTTCCCAATTGATGTGGAAAATAAAAAGAAACTCACTGGGAAAACCTACGAAATCCCAGAAAGCACCGTGGAAGTGGAAGACGAAGAGGGCGAAGTGGAAGAAGTTTTCTACACCAATCTAAGTGTGAACGAAGATGATTTTGAAGTAAATAACAATGAATTGAAATTCAGCACCAGCAAAAGTGGAAAACTGCACCTTGTATGGACTGGAGAAGTGGAAGATTTCACCGAGGAGACCGATGAGCTTATTCGCTTTGAAGTAAAATGTAGCTTAATTGATAAAAAAATTGAATTGAGAGAAGAATCTTTTCACGAAGCTTAATTAAACAATTTAATATCACCAAATAGAAAAAGCAAGGATTTATAAAAATCCTTGCTTTTTTTTATTTTATTGAAGTTAATTTTCAATTATTAGTTAATTGAAACTCTTAAGCTATACACCAAATCGGTAGGCACTTCATTTATCTGAACCACTTTCACTTTCAAAATCAACCAATTGTCTTCTTTTGTTGCTAAAATCAGCTCAAATCTAGGCGAACCTATATACAAATCTAAAAACCCTCTAGCTGAATAATGATCTCCTCTCCATTCCAAATCAGTGTTATTAAAGTAGAAATCGGCAGACTTCATCCATTCGTTTACCGATGGTTTTAATAGCTCCAATAGGCTAATGTTTCTTTTATTTCTATCTATTTTCTCCTTGATTTTCTCTCGCAATTCGTAAGTAGGAGCAATGGAAAGCTCCTCCTGCAGACTAGAAAGAGGCCTAAATCCTGAGATGTTTTTATAAACCGTTGTTATATACTTATCTTTTTTATCTGTTACGCGAATGCTAAAACCTAAAGAGTTATTGGATTCATCTTTGTTTTTTGACCCCGCTAACTCTAGATTGTATTTCTCATCGTCGTAGTTTAATAAATTCCCGATAAAACCTCCAAGCTCCTCATAAATCCCTCTCATGTAGTGAGATGCAACGAAATCTTCGTTTATTTTGATTTTTCGATCATAAAAATTAGCCAAATCAAATTTTAAAGAAGATGTAATTTCACTTTTTACGCCTTTGTAGCTAGTTTTAAATGTAATTACATTTCTACCAATATCAAACTTTAAGTCTTTAATCTCAACATCTTTAAAGTCTTCTGCCTGAAAAGTGTAGAAATTGTTTCCGTTTGGACTAGATGAGAATATCTTGATAAATTGGCTAAAATAAGCCGCATCATATTTTTGATTATCAGCCCCACTTAAAAGAGTTTCAATATCAAAACCTCCGATATAATCCACATCTTCTTTCCAGCTAGCATAAGAGCGATTCCCCATGTGGAAATCATCAGGCTTCCCGACAACGGAGTTTGTATTATCTCCATTCTCTTCATCTCCAGTGTTTTCTGGATTTTCGTTTCCATCATCAGCCTTTGGTTCATCTGGCTTATTTGGAACCACAGCCTCTTCCTTAGGCTTTTCTGTTTCTTTAGGTGTGGCTGGAGTGTAATCATCACTGCTACAGCTTAAAACAAAAGACGAAAAGCTAATTGCTAAAAGTATTTTCTTCATATATTATTTTTTTAATTCGCATGCTCAAATCAATAAGTATACCAAAAACACTTAATTGAAGAAAATACTTAATATTTTATATTTTTTTGCTTTTATTATTTAAACAAAAATTCTTTTTCCTCGTCGGATTCTATGCCGAGTGCGTCGTAAATATACTGGAAAGTCGAAAGCAACTTAGGCTCGCCATTTACTACGGCAACATCGTGCTCAAAATGTGCTGAATATTGATTATCTCTCGTGGTAACTGTCCAGCCATCTTTGTGGAATTTCACGCGTTTTGTCCCCATATTTATCATTGGCTCAATGGCTAAAACCAGTCCATCTTTGATGGCTTTTCCAGAGCCACGGCGTCCGTAATTAGGCACCTGCGGATCTTCGTGCATTTTTCTACCCAATCCATGCCCCACTAGCTCACGCACTACACCATAGCCCTCGCGTTCGCAATAATGCTGAATGGCATGCCCTATGTCGCCAATGCGATTTCCTTTTCGGCATGCTCGGATTCCTTCATACAAACTTTCTTTGGTGATTTTTAAAAGCTTTTCAGTTTCGGCATCTACCTCGCCCACAGCAAAGGTATAAGCGTGGTCTCCATAAAAATCGTTCATGTACACACCGCAATCTACCGACACTATATCGCCTTCTTGCAATGGCTCATCGTTTGGAATCCCGTGCACGACTTGCTCATTGGGCGAGATACAAAGTGATTTTGGGAAATCATACATTCCTAAAAAGGCAGGATACCCGCCATTATCTCTTATAAATTCATCGCCCAAATCATTGATTTGTTGTGTTGTAACTCCTGGTTTTATAATTTTGGCTATTTCGCCTAAGGTTTTAGAAACTAATTGAGCACTTTGATACATCAGCTCTAATTCTTCTGCAGTCTTTAAAAAAATCATTTTTACTATATTTTTAAATTCAGGCACAAAAAAACGAGTACCTTTTGATGTACAAAGATACTCGTTTTAGCTATAAATCTAAATGATTTATGGGATTATTTCATTCAATTTTAGAAACCGAACCAGCCTTTTTTCTTTTTAGACTTATGCTCTCCGTGTTCCTCGATATTGAATTGAATTCTCTCGTTGATAATCTTATAGACTTCGCCCCAACCAGGAAATCCGCCAAGGTTTCTATCATCGATAAAAATATCGGCATTCAGTTTTCTGCTGGCTTTTTCTGGGTTAAAGTTCTCGCCCTCAAAACTATTGTTTACGGCATAAAACTCAACGCCGTTTTCTCTACAGAAATTTACAGCGTCTTCCAATTCTTTGCCGTGACGATATGTCCAAAGGATTAAACGATGACCATCTGCTTGCAGTTTCTTCAATGTTTCGAATGCAAAGAACTTGGCACGCCCTACTGCTGGATAGGCATCGTCTACGATGGTTCCGTCGAAATCTATGGCGATTAATTTACTTTTGATCATACACGCTCGATGATTATATCTCCAGTCATTTCTTTTGGCACCTCTACTCCGATCCATTTCAAGAAACTTGGTGCTAAATCACCTAATTTTCCGTCTTTTACTTTTGCATCATTGTTTGGAGTGATGAAGAAGAAAGGCACTGGATTGGTGGTGTGTTGAGTGTTTGGCGTTCCGTCTGGATTAATCATGATATCTGAGTTTCCGTGGTCTGCGATGATGGCAACGCTATATCCGTTTTCTAATGCTGCTTTGGTTACTGCCTCCGCACATGAATCTACGGTTTCGCAAGCTTTTACGGCTGCTTCAAAAACTCCTGTATGCCCTACCATGTCTGCGTTTGCAAAGTTTAAACAAATGAAATCTGCTTCTTGTTTTTGCAATTCTGGGATAATGCTATCTTTGATGCAATTTGCCGCCATTTCTGGTTTTAAATCATAGGTAGTCACATCTTTTGGCGAATTACAAAGGATTCTGCTTTCGCCTTTGAAAGGCTCTTCTCTACCTCCTGAGAAGAAGAATGTAACATGCGGATATTTTTCTGTTTCTGCGATTCTGATTTGTTTTTTTCCCGCACTTTCTAGGACTTCTCCCATGGTGTTTTGCAATAAATCTTCGTTGTAAATAACATGGATTTTCTTGAATGTTTCATCATAGCAAGTCATGGTTACATAGTAAAGATCCAATGCTCTCATGTTTTCTTCTGGGAAATCTTGAATGCAAAGTGCCTCGGTGATTTGTCTTGGGCGATCTGTACGGAAGTTGAAGAATACCACAACATCGCCGTCTTTGATTTTAGCGATTGGATTTCCGCTGTCGTCTGTGCAAACGATTGGTTTTATGAACTCATCTGTTACTCCTTCGTCATAAGACGCTTGGATAGCGGCTACTGGATCGGTAGTTTTTTCGCCCACTCCGTTTACCATAACATCATAAGCCAATTTTACTCTACCCCATCTTTTATCTCTATCCATTGCGTAATAACGACCTACGATAGACGCTAATTTACCAACATTTTCATTTGCGCTCTCGATGGTTTCCGCGATGAATTTTTTACCACTTTTTGGGTCACAATCTCTACCGTCTGTAAAAGCGTGAATGTACACATTGTCTGTGATTCCGAAATCTTTGGTAGCTTTCAACAATCCTTTTAAGTGATTGATATGTGAGTGTACCCCACCGTCTGAAACTAATCCAATAAAATGTAAATCTCTGTTGTTATCTTTAGCAAATTGAAATGCCTTTTTAAGTTCTGGTTGCTCTGCCAATGTACCTTGCTCGATGGCTAAATTGATTTTAGCTAAGTTTTGGTACACTACGCGTCCTGCCCCGATGTTCATGTGCCCTACTTCTGAGTTACCCATTTGCCCCTCTGGCAAACCTACTGCCATACCAGATGTATTAAGCTCTGCATGTGGGTATTTCTCATAACATGAATCTATGAATGGGGTTTTGGCTTGAGCGATGGCTGAAACCTCAGCGTTCTGAGTTTGTCCCCAACCATCTAAAATCATTAAAATTACTTTTGAATCCATTGTTGTTTAAATTTTAAGCTACAAATTTACAAAATTGATGTGTGGCTAAACGAATTTATGCAGCACAATTTTATATTGATATTTTTTAGGTTTTTGGTATAACAAAAAAATCGGTTTGCAATTTTAATCTCGCAAACCGATTGATATTAATTAATTAGGAATTTGATTTAATTCCCTAAGCCTTTTAATGTTTCGAAACACTCTGAATGGGAGGTAGAAGAATCCAACGAATCCTGCGACAACTTCCTTCACTAAGAAATAAAACAACCAGCCAATTAGCGGTAAAAATAAAAACATTTGTGGTGTTATTCTGTTCAAAAAACGCCAGCCTGCTACCAACGAAGCTCCTGCGTATATTGTTGTTATTTTAAAAGCTAGAGGCGTCTCGAGCCCGCGGTATATTAGAAAAAACAATCCGCCGACTGCTGCCATCAATAAAAATTCATTGCTGATTTGTTTTTTCTCATTGCTGATTCTGTGCCTATTGCATGTGGAACATATGGGTATTGTATACTTATCGGAGCATTCTACACATAAGCCTTTTCCGCAATCGACGCAGGTTGCTACGGCTGAATTTAAAGGATGATTATAACAATTCATTTATCTGTTTTTTCTCGCTAAGGTATAAATTTTAGTAATTTTTCACTGTGATATTTCCTTTGTAAGTTCTACCATCTGGTAAATCTAAGATATAATAATAATCTGTAGATGGAAGCTTTTGCCCGTTCTTTTTGCCATTCCATTTAAATTTGGTCTTGCTCTTGTCTTCAAACATAAGATTGCCGTAGCGATCATATATTCTAAGGTGTGCTTCTTGCCCATCAAACACGCTTAAATCATCAATATACCATGTGTCATTTTTGCCATCTCCGTTGGGCGATATAAAGTTATAGATGTCTAATACTAATGTTTTTTTCGCGACCTCGCAACCATATTTTTTATAACGAGCATAAATGGTGTGCTTACCTTTTAAATTGTCTTTAAAAACATTTTCTGCCTGCCAGTTTTCGGTATTGTCTATCGCGTATTCTACTTCATACTTGCTAGGTTCTACTTGAACTGTAATTGTATTGTCTTCTACCAATAGATGCTTAATAACTGGCTCTGGCGAGTATTTGATTTCAAAAGGAACTTCGGTAAAGCATCCTTTTGGATTTGGATTTGGGTTTGGATTTTTTATTTTCAAGGAATAATTTCCTATTTTATTTATACCGCTAATGCTCTTGTCTGTTGAAAAAACTTTTCCGTTTGGACCATACCACTCATAAGTTGCCCCCTCTATTTCTTTTGTAATATTCGGTTTAATCTCTGAAGATTTCCCACCCTTGCAAAATGTAATTTCTTCATCGAAATTAAATCTTGAAACTTCATTAACCGTTAATTTAACTTTCCGCAATGTAGGACAATTATCACCTACACGAACTTTGGCATAAATCTCCGCATTTGGAGACTCAAATGCAGAAACATTGGTTATCTCATCTACATCATTTTGCAAGTCTTTCATACTACGATAGAATTTATATATACTATCTGTTTTCACTATTTTTGTTAAATCAAAAATCGCAAAACCTTGTTTTTTAATTTCGCAGCTTGAGATGGACTCTGGATCTAATTCTGTAAATTCTTTTAAATCTATAGAAATAGTTTCTGTAGAATAACAAGGCAATCCCTTTCGCTGAGAAAGAACATATATTTTTTTATCAGACAAGGCTCCCACTGAAAATTCATTTTCAGCTAAGATTTCATTAGTTTTATTATTTAAGTCTTTCTCAGATGGATAAAAATGAAATAGAATCCCCTCATCATCTTTATCCGCAAAAATCAATTCCCTCAGATCTTTAATATTCAATGTCACCTTATTATCTAAATTATCATCACAAATTTTGTACACTTTATCCTTCTCTAATCTTGGTGGATAAAATGAATATAAATCCGCCTCTGCTATAGCAAAACATCCATATTGATTTTCTACTCGCACATATACTGTTTTAATCGGATCTTGGAATTTAACTCCTACTGTATTTTTTTCAGGAAATATATTTTTAATTGCCTCATTTCTTGACAAAAAATAACTTACCTTCCATTCAGGATGAGCCTTCTCATTAAACACTTCTCCTTTAATATCTCCATAATTAAAAATCCCACCACTTCCGTCTGGTTCGCAAGATTCAATTTTGATGCCTTTGCTCTTTTGCAAAACTACTTTATCATAAAAATTCACTCCTATCTTCAATTGTGATATAGAATAACATCTAGTGATTTTATCTATCACTTTCACATAGATAATAGAACTCTTATTTTCCGTAAAAAAACCTCCATCAGGAATAGGTTCAGATAATTCTCCATTTGTATTCTTATTATGGTAGAACTTAAACTCATATTTGGAAACATCGCTTATGATATTCTTCTTAAATTCTTCATTAAATTCAATTTCTGCTCCTATTACAGCATTTCCATCTTCGTCATAAAATGTATTGAAACATTGCTTTTCGTCTATCGTAATATTAGTCACATCTTTCACTTGCGGTGGTCGTGACAAAGTGAATTTCACAGGATAAATGTTGCTTAATTTTTCGCCATTTACAACCTTAGTCACTTTCACCTGAATCGTTTCTGTCTGATTTGTACTCAAAGTTTTTTGAGTGATTTCTTTTCCACCGAAAATATAGCTAATTTCATATTGTTTAGCCTTATTTTCTCCGCCCATAATCTCGCTAGTGTAATCTGCAAAAGTCACCAATTCCTGGTCTGATTGCGATGCGCACGCATAAATTTCATTTTTCTCCACTCTTGGGTTGTAGAAATTCACTCGTACAGTGGTTACCGTATAGCAATCTTGGCCATTCAGCTGAAATCTCACATAAAAAGTTTTACTGAAGAAGTTTTTCTCTTTTTCGTAAGGAATTTTTTGAATAAGTTGAGTAGGTAGAGTTTCATCGTTTCCGCTATTTGCATTATTTTTATTATTGTAAAATTTAACCTCTAAATCATTTTCGTTGTATTGCGAATTTCGAATAAGTTCGTTTTTAATTTCATTTAGATTTAAATCATATGTTTTTCCAAAATCTGAGTCATGAAATTTTACATTTCTGATATAATTTTGCTCAATCTCAACTTGACTAAAGTTTACTCGCACTTTAACTTTGGCAATCCCCACTTTACCACTAGCAGATTCTACTTTTACATAAAGATATCCTCTATTTGAATCTATGATTTTCTTATTAATTTCACTTAGAGCATTGATGCCATATTTAGCATTTTCAATAGAAGAGAATACTCCTACAATTTTATCTGATGAGTTATTTTTCACTGCTAGAGCATTACGCTGCATAAATCCTAAAAGATTATAATTTTCACGCCCATCGTTTCCATTATCGCACATCAATGGAAGTTGCAGTGCATTGTCTATATCATGAACTTTTAACGACGGCTTCATACTTAACTTTAAAGCAATAGGAGGCATGTTTTCGCATACATCTTTTTGACTAAGTTTCACCCAAATAGTTTTATTCTCCCCTTCTTTCATTTCAATATTTCTCAGGGGATTTTGATTAGCTTCAGCCTCTTCTTTTGAGTTAAAATATTTGACTTCAATTCCTGAATCAATCTGCTTGAATACAAGATTTTTCATATGAGATAATTCAAAATTATCTTTAGATCCGTTACTCGTATTAGCTAAAATAATTTGCGTAGACGCAATTTCCATTCTAGCTTGCTTTATATTCAAATCAGCTGTTTGAAAACACTCAGGATCTATTTTATTAGCAAATTTCACCTCTATTCCCTTATCTCCCAGGAGATTATAATTCCGAGGATCATTAATAGGAGATTTATCACCAGATTTGTCACCAGCTTTATCACCAGCTTTATCACCAGATTTGTCACCAGATTTGTCACCAGCTTTTTCACTAAATGTGATATTAAAACTATTAACATCTCCATGAATAAAATCCTGAGCTATGTTCAATAGATCTGCCTTAGTTTCATTAAAACAAAAAGTTTTAGTAAGATTTTTCTCTTTTAAAATTGGAATTTTTTGATCAATGGAAATATTAATTGTTTTTTGTTTCTCATAGTAATCCTTTCCTCCTACTGGATAATTAACTCTTACTATAAAGTTCTTTGGCAAAGCATTGTCTTTACAAAGCCTCAAAGTTTTGCCTTCGCTGCTTTCTTTCCCCACTTCCCAAGTTACTTTTGACAACTCTTTCCCCACGGGATAAAATTCCCAACCTTCATTTGATGCACTCCAAACGCCTGTATCTCTTGAATTTGGTGCTATTCCCTCGGTTCTACCACCCCCTCTAATTCCGATAACTGTTTTCTCTCCTTTTTCTCCGCATTGTTGAGGTTTACTCTTCACATACACATATGCCTTGTTAGACAATTCTTCTAATATTATTTGAAATGTAGATGTTTGCTCACACCCAAACTGCTTAGCCTCGTAAAAAGTCACTATAAATTTTCGACACGGCTTCACTCCCTCGGTTCTGTAATATACCCCTGACTTTGAATTCCCCTCAGGAAACGACAAGTCTTGCATAGATCCAAAAATTGTGTAGGTTAAAAGAGAACCTTTATCCTTTGCATTTATCTCCTCCTCAGGGAACTGAGGGCAGTATTGCCCTGCCCATTTAGGCTCAAAAGAAATCACGCCATTCTCTCCAACAACAACGTTGTCTTTTGTCTCTCCAAAAAAATCAAATTTAAATGGCAATTTTATCACTGCAGAATATCGATCTCCTAGAACCTCAACTTTAGTATCAGCCTCAGAAATCTCAACGTTTTTATAGTCAATGCTTTTAACCTTATACTTGTCTGTTCTATAAGTCTGAGTATATTCGGCTTTAAGTTCTGTACATTTATTATTACAATCATCTATCACTAATTGCTCGTTCTTCAAAACTCCCTTGTTATCACTCACATTTAAGGAAACACATTCCTGCCCAAATAAAATCAAAAGATTACAAAACAAAGTCAACAAAAAACTTATCCCTCTAACTCTCATCTATTTATATTTAAAATTTTCATGCAAAGATATCAATAAATTAAATATTATCATTTTTACATAGCATCTCTTTCCACTCACCCAAACTACATAGAATCATTCTAAATTACAACAAAAAACATACTGTATTAAGGTTGTTTTAAATCTTACACATATTTGTGAAAATAAAAAAATTTCCTTTAAAAAATCACAAAAACAGTTTAACTATACAAAAAACAAATTTCAAAACAGAAAAAGCATATAAATTTCGCTTTCTGCCAGAAAATCACACATGACTGAAATCACACATTGTACATTTGGCAGATAGCCTAAACAAATGTAATTTAGCTAGGAAAATTCTATATAACAAAAGAATAAATAATGTAACATGAAAAAAATTCTAATGAGCGCATGCCTGTGTTTTGCACTTGGACAAATGCAAACCTACGCACAGGTTAATGAAGGAAAAATCAGTTACGAAGTTACCCAAGAGGTTCCTTTGGCTGATTTCTTGAGCTCTCTACAGAGCAGAACAAATGTTAAAATTCATTTTAACAAAGAGGATTTAAAAGACATCAACATTAGTCCGGTTGATTTCAAAGACGAAAGCCTTGCAGATATTGGGGATTACCTTTCTGCAAATTTACCAGTAAATGTCGATTTCAATAATGGCGAGATGTATGTGAGCAACCTTTTTGGAAAAGGTATTTACGGTATAGGTAACAATGTTGCACTTGATGATTTGGTGGTGACGGCCTTGGGTATCAAAAGAGAGGAAAAAGCGTTGAGTTATAATGTGCAAAAAGTAAATAACGAAGAGCTCACTCGTGTAAAAGATGCAAACTTTGTAAATACCTTAAATGGTAAGGTTGCTGGAGTTCAGATCCAAAGAAGTGCTGCAGGTGTAGGTGGAGCGACTAAGGTTGTAATGCGTGGTGCTAAATCTCTTGTAGGAGACAACAATGTACTATATGTAGTGGATGGTATGCCACTTACCAACGACTCTCGCTCAGCTGGAGGTAGATATGGAAAACCTGGTGGAGGTGAAGGAATTTCGGATTTCAACCCAGAGGATATTGAAAGCATCTCTGTATTAACAGGGCCTTCTGCTGCGGCACTATATGGTGCATCTGCAGCAAATGGTGTGATTTTAATTACAACTAAAAAAGGTAAAGAAGGAAAACTTAATTTAAGTGTTTCTTCCAACCTAGAATTTTCTACACCTTACATCATGCCTAAGTTCCAGAACACTTATGGAAACAGAGAAGGATCGTTCAGAAGTTGGGGAGACAAACTCAGTACGCCATCTAGCTTTAATCCTAAAGATTTCTTTAGCACTGGAGTGAATAGAACTTATGCTGCCAATTTATCTTTAGGTACAGAGAAAAATCAAACTTATGTTTCATTTGCTTCTACCAATGCCGATGGTATTTTGCCTACAAACGGATACTATCGATACAATTTTGGCGCTAGAAACACTGCTAAATTCTTAAATGATAAATTGCATTTAGATTTAAGTGCAAACTACATTTTGCAAGGAGACCAAAACATGATTTCAGAAGGCGGATATTTTAACCCACTAACATCTCTTTACTTATTCCCAAGAGGAGAAAGCTTTGAAGATGTTAGAGCATGGGAAAGATATAATCCAACTCGCGGAATTTACGAGGTTTACTGGCCTTATATCGTAAAACAAAATGGATTCACTACAGAAAACCCTTATTGGATTGTAAATCGTGAGATGTTCCAAAGCAAGAAACATAGATATATGCTATATTCTAGCTTAAAATATGATATTACCGATTGGTTAAATATCGTAGGGCGTGTCCGTGTAGATAACACTTATACCGATGTAGAAAATAAATTCTCTGCCTCTACAGATCGTTTATTTACCAATTCAATTAAAGGGTTCTATAGCAATGGGAAAATTGAAAATTATCAAACTTATGCCGATTTTATGGCAAACATCAATAAAACATTTGGTGATTTCAATTTAGTAGCAAATATAGGTACTAGCTACGATGATAGACAAAAACCTGAGATTGGAATTGGTGGACCTTTAAGATATATTCCAAACTTATTCTCTGCCAACAACTTTGATCCAAATTTAAGTGGAACTGGAGGGCAAAAATCAAGACATACTCGCAACATTGCAGTATTTGGTAGTGCAGAATTAGGCTATAAGAGCATGCTATATTTAACCTTAACTGGTAGAAATGACTGGGCTTCTCAATTAGTAAATTCAGAAAATCCATCAATCTTCTATCCTAGCGTTGGTTTATCTGGTGTTGTTTCTAAAATGGCTAAGTTACCAACATTTATTTCGTTCTTAAAAGTGAGGGGTTCTTATACAGAAGTAGGTTCTCCTATCACTCAGTTGGGGGTCACACCTGGAACCATTACCTATCCACTATCACCAGCTGCAGGACTCACTCCTATATCAACTTATCCATTCCCTAACTTTAAGGCTGAGAGAACTAAATCATACGAGGCTGGTTTGAATTTAAAAATGTTCAAAAACAAATTTAATTTAGACTTAACACTCTACCATTCAAACACCTACAACCAAACATTCATTAGTAATCTTCCTGCATCCTCAGGATATAGTGGATTCTATGTTCAGGCTGGAGATGTACAAAACGAGGGTGTAGAATTAGCTGTTGGGCTAGATCAAAACTTTGGAGAATTCAACTGGAATACTAATTTGACTTATACTCGAAATGTCAACCTTATCAAGGAATTGGTAAGAAATTACAAAAATCCAGTAGATGGTAAATTATTTAACCTAGATGAGCTTTACCTTAAAGAGCAAGGGAATAAATTTATCCGAGAAGGAGATCAAATCAGCGATGTATATGTGAGAGGAATCCTTAGCCGTGATGAAAATGGAAAATTAATTGAAGGTAAATCTGGATTATATGAAATTGATCGTAGCCAATTAATCAAAATCGGACATACTACTCCAGACTTCTCTATGGGATGGAACAACCAGTTTTCATACAAGAACTTCAATTTAGGATTTGTAATCAATGGTAACTTTGGAGGCATTGTAAACTCAAGCACACAAGCTCAGCTAGATGCATTTGGTGTTTCAAAAGTAACAGCTGATGCTCGTGACAACGGAGGAGTAAACTTCAAAGGAACTGTATATGATGCCGAGAAATTCTACAAAACCATCGGTGGCGAAGAATTAATGGCATACTATACATACGATGCAACCAATGTTAGATTACAAGAAGCAAGCATTGGATATACTATTAATGGTAAAAAATTATTGAATAATGCTGTAAATAAAATCACTCTATCATTAGTTGGAAGAAACTTATGGATGATTTATAACAAGGCACCATTCGACCCTCAATTAGTAGCATCTACAGGAAACTATCCTGGCACTGAATTCTTTATGACTCCAAGCTTAAGAAGTTTTGGATTTAATGTGAAAATTGATTTTTAAACCTTAAAAAATTATTATGAATTTAAATATTAAAAATTCCGGTAAATTCTTGATAGCAAGTGCTGCACTTATCGCACAAAGCTGTTTAAACGATTTCCAGGAAATAAACACAAATCCACTAAATCCTACAGCTGCTCAAAAAAACCTTGATGGTGTTGCTGCAGGTGGTTATTTTACAGACTTTCAAAAAAGGGTAGTTCCTACTCGTAGTAATGGTGAAAACACTGATAGACCAAACGAATATCAAGTTGCATTCAACCTTGCATCAGATAACTGGTCTGGCTACATGTCTCCCATGGCAAACAAGTTCAATAATGGTAACAACTTCACCACCTACTACATGATTACAGGTTGGGTGAATTATACTTACCAAACTATGTTTACAAACATCATGAACCCATGGATCCAGATCAAGCAACAAACGCATGATAAAGAAATGGTAGATGGTAAACCTGTATTCAAGAAAAAAGATTTACTAAACCAAGCAAACTTCGCCGTTGCGCAAATCATCAAGATTCAAGCTTTGCATAAAACAACGGATATGTTTGGCCCACTACCTTATACCGAAATCAGCTCTGGAAACATGTATGTCCCTTATGATTCTCAAGAAGCAATTTATAAATCATTTTTTGAAGAACTAGACGAAGCTGTACAAACACTTTCTAACTACTCACAAATCAATGATAAAATCTTAGAAGAATTTGACGGCGTATATCATGGTGATGTAAAAAAATGGATGAAACTAGGAAATTCCCTAATGCTTCGTTTGGCAATGCGTGTAAAATATGTAGATAGAGGTTTATCAGAAAAATATGTAGCAAAAGCTTTATCAAACCCAGGAGGAGTTATCACCACGCTTGACGATATAGCAATGCTTAAGACAGGTAACTTATTCAATTACCTCAACTCAATTCATCTATTGTGGGATGCCTATAACGACTGTAGAATGGGGGCTACCATTTATTCATATTTAACTGGATTTAATGATCCTCGTTTAAATGCTTATTTCAAACAAGGTAGTGTGAATGCAGGAGGGTCAAAACAATTTTTAGCTGTAAGAACTGGTGTTCCACAACAAGACAACATCAACTTCTACACCACCTACTCAGTTCCGAATATTGAAGATGACACCCCTACTTATTGGTTTAAAGCATCAGAGGTATTATTCTTAAAAGCTGAAGCAGCTTTAGAAGGGTACAATGTAGTCGGCAATGCCAAAGACCTCTATGAAGAAGGTGTAAAAATGTCCTTTGCTGAAAACAATCTTAATATTGGAAATTATCTAGCAACTAGCGGGACATCCGGAAATTATACAGATCCTAAAAACCCAACATACGATGCCAAGGCTCCGAGCAATGTCAGCAAAAAATGGGATGATGTTACTAGTAATGAAGAACATTTAGAACAAATCATCACACAAAAATACATTGCAATCTACCCAGACGGGCAAGAAGCATGGAGCGAATGGAGAAGAACAGGTTATCCAAAACAAATTACAGCCTATTTAAACAAAACTAATGCTGGTGTTATCACAAGCAATGGGTACAAAAATGGTATAAGACGCTTCCCATTCCCTCAAAGTGAGTTAGATCAAAATACTCAAAACGTAACTAAAGCCACAAGCTTACTTAAAGGTGCAGACAATTCAGCAACTCGCCTATGGTGGGACGCTAATCCTAAATTAAATTAAAAAATAATTCACATGAAAAATTACACTAAAATATTATTATTACTTTTCTGTGCTCCACTTTTCTTCACTAGCTGTAGCGAATGGACAGAAACAGAAAAAGTAGACATAGAAGTTCCCGTTGTAATGAATCAACTCAGAGAGAGAGACATTAAAAAATGGGCAGAAGAAAGAAATCTCCAAAAAGAAGCAGATCTTAGCGTTGAAGAATGGAATAAAAAAGTAGCTAAGATGTATGATGCTTATTACGAAAACCTGAGAGCTTACAAAAAATCTAAGCACAAAATCGTTTATGGATGGTTTGGAGGCTGGAGCGCCACTGAAGGTTTAAACCAAACTTGGCTAACTCATCTTCCAGATAGCGTAGATGTTGTATCTATCTGGGGAGGGACAAGTGCATTTGATGAAAAAGATCCACGCTATGCTGATTTAAAATACGCACAAGAGGTTAAAGGTTTAAAAGTTCTACTATGTTGGCAAACAGGAACCTCTGGATTAGGGCTTCCTGGAGGAGTTGAAAAATTCAATGAAAGACATGAGGGAAAAACTAGTGTTCAAAAGGCGGTTGCTTATGCACAAGAGCTTACAGAATTCATCAAAAAACATAATTTTAACGGATATGACATCGACTGGGAACCAAACGTTGGAAACCATGGCGGAGGGTGCCACAACCTTTATGAAAATTGCCCAACCAGAAAATATAGCGACACTTCTGAAAATAGTGCAGCTCCTATTAGAGCTTTTATTAAAGAAATGGGTAAAAATTTCGGACCTCAACAAACAACTGAATACAATCCTAGAAATACAGGAACCCTATTTTTCTTTGACGGAGAACTTATCGACATGTCTGATAGGTTTCCAGAAATGGGTATATATTTTGACTATTTCTTAGAGCAAAACTATGGACATGCCGAAGCTAGAAGCTCATATTTAAACGCTGGAAAAAGAATTAAAGGCTGGGATAAAAACAAACACATCATCTGCTCAGAATTTGAAAAAAATGCAAATGATGGTGGAATCTGTGGAAAAAATTGTGCTGCACAAAAAGCTAATGGAATCCTAAGACAAGGATTAGGTGGTTTTGGTGCTTACCACATAGAACTAGACCCTAACTATAGAAATACAAGACAAGTAATCCGTATTTTAAACCCAAGAGAATTGTATAATAACTTTTTACCATAAGAAAATGAAAAAAATTAAACATATATTATTAGCAACAGGTGCTAGTTGGGCATTATTTGGATGTAGCTACGAAGATAGCGTGCCAAAAGTTCAAGACCCAAACACATCAGTTGGGTATATAGAGCAGCTTCTAAATGGAGGTAAACTTAGATTTACTGTTGATGATGAAGGAGGTAAAACTTTAATCACGCCGAGAATTTCAGACATAAGCAATGGGTCTGCATCATTTGACATAGAAGTAGCTCCAGAGCTTTTAGAAGCATACAATCGCGAGAAAAATGCTAATTATCAGGTTTTGCCTAACAATGTATTTAACCTAATTAATACAGGGAATAAAAACCAGAAAGGAAAAAAACTGCATATTGACCTCGCTGAAGGAGAATATGGCGCCAATATCGAAGTTACTGTAGGTAGAATGATAGACGAATCTGGAAATAAACTTCCCGTATCTACAAGCTACGCAATCCCTGTAAGAATGAGTAACATCAAAGGGAAAAATATCGTGAATACTGGAAAAAACACCGAGGCTATTATCTTCCTCAACCGACGATTCACAACTAGTGTAATGCGTATGGTAGGTAGAATTACCCTACAATCAAAAGACGACAAAGTTCGATTATTTGATGAATGGACAGCACAGTACACTTTCATGCCAGAAAGAGTTAACAACAACTTTGGTTTAATGTATCCAAATAACCAAGAAAACGAAAAAAGAGGACATTCCACTTATTATGCAACCCTTTATGGAGGGCAAGTAACACAATTCACACCATCAGGAGGTAAACTTAAATTCAACCAGCCAGGATTTGAAGACTTTACCTTTGAAGCTGGTAAATGGTATAACATTTCACTTGTTTATCAAGGAGGAAACTTAAGTTTTTATGTCAACGGAGAATTAGCCTACAAGAGTGCATGGGGTGCTGTTCCAGATTGGACGGGAATGCACCTAGGAAACGGATCATTCAATGGTTACGCTAGAGAAATTCGTTTCTGGAGCAAACCCCTTACTCCTGAGGAAATCAACAGCACCATGTATTTTGCCGATCCAGCAGCCGATGGCCTTGAAGTCTACCTACCTCTGAACAAAGAAGTTGGTTATTCAAATGTCGCCAAAGGAAAAGAAGACAGCTATGTCATAAGTTTTGACAGTGGTGCTTCTGCTAGCTCAATTAACTTTGAAACAGAAGTTACTATACCATAAAATAAAATTAAAAATATCATGAAAAATATATTTAAATATACACTTCTAGCATTAGGTGGTTTGCTACTCACCAATTGCTATGATAGCGATGAGATTGAAGTAATTAAATTTGATGATTCTTTTACTCCAGCTCCGCCCACCGAAAAAAAAAGAGACACTCCGCTAATAAATTTATTAGATGATTTTGTATTCTTTAAAAAAGATGTAGTAACAATTCCGGTAGATAAAGACAATTTAGCCACCAATAATGTCATCAGTGGTGAAGTCTTTACAAATAGAAAAATGTCTGAAAATTTTGAGTATCAGCTTGAATTAGACCAAGATTGGATTAGTAGCAATCCGGACTTACAAGCCATTCCAAACGGAGCTTTTACAATCTCTGGACAAACACTCAACAAAGATGAAAGAAATGGAACTTTCAAAATTCAGCTTAATGCAGAGGTGGCGAAAGAGCTAGGAGGCACCTACTATCTCCCGCTAAAATTGGTTTCTAAAAATGATAATTTAAACATTTTAAAGGGATATGAAAGTGGCGTTTTTAAGCTAGTATTCAAAAAATCGTATCCAATCCCAGAAGGTAACAATGTTGAAGGAAAAAAAGGATATTATTTTGATGGTTTAGGCAATAATATACCTAGAACAGATTTATCGTTTAATTCAAATTACGCCCCCGATCATCTTTTTAAATTAAATGATGGAAACCAACAAGGGGCTAATTGGTGGGCAGACACTGATGATAACACAACATATCTTGATGTAAAATTCCCTATTAATACAATAAAAGCTATAAAATTATACACTAAAAGCTATTGGCAAAATGCTGTAGGCAGTGTAAAAATTGAAGTTTCTAATGATAATGGCAATACTTGGAAAGAACAGGGAATTGCTAACTTTGGGCAATATTCAACAGTGTCTACTATTGTATTCACTCAACCAATTGACATTAATGCTGTCAGAATATCTAACTTCACTAGAGGGGGAAGTAGTAATTTCATTAACATTAACGAGGTGGAAGTATTCAAAATACCAAGTGAAGAATAATTTCACCAACCATACCCTACAAAAAAGCCGTTCTCACGAACGGCTTTTTTGATGACTAAAATCAATAAAAAAAAGGTTATAAAAAATTTAATTTTTCATAGTTTTGTTTTTACACAAAAGAAATGTAACATGAAAAAAATTCTAATGAGCGCATGCCTGTGTTTTGCACTTGGACAAATGCAAACCTACGCACAGGTTAATGGAGGAAAAATCAGTTACGAAGTTACCCAAGAGGTTCCTTTGGCTGATTTCTTGAGCTCTCTACAGAGCAGAACAAATGTTAAAATTCATTTTAACAAAGAGGATTTAAAAGACATCAACATTAGTCCGGTTGATTTCAAAGACGAAAGCCTTGCAGATATTGGGGATTACCTTTCTGCAAATTTACCAGTAAATGTCGATTTCACTAATGGAGAGATGTATGTGAGCAACCTTTTTGGAAAAGGTATTTATGGTATAGGTAACAATGTTGCACTTGATGATTTGGTGGTGACGGCCTTGGGTATCAAAAGAGAAGAAAAAGCGTTGAGTTATACCATTCAAAAGTTGGATCAAGAGGAGCTTACTCGTGTAAAGGATGCAAACTTTGTAAATAGCTTGAATGGTAAAGTTGCTGGGGTACAGATCAATAGAAGTGCATCCGGTGTTGGTGGAGCTACTAAGGTTGTGATGCGTGGAGCCAAGTCTATTGAAGGCAACAACAATGTACTTTATGTAATTGATGGTATTCCAATGATAAACTCTGCTAATCGTGGAGGCGATGGAACTGGATTTGGTGGTAGCGCGTCTGGAGAAGGGATTTCAAGCATCAATCCAGAGGATATAGAAAGCGTAAACGTATTGAGTGGGCCTGCGGCTGCTGCACTTTACGGAGCTAATGCAGCAAATGGTGTCATCTTAATTAATACAAAGCGTGGCTCTGAAGGAAAAACTTCTATCAACATATCTACATCGGTAGAAACTTCATCTCCGTTTGTAATGCCAGAATTTCAAAACGCATATGGAAGCGAAAACGGTTCATATTGGTCTTGGGGTAAAAAGCTAGACAAACCAAGCGATTATGATCCAAAAGATTTCTTCCAGACTGGTTTTACTTTCAACAATTCATTTAATTTATCTACTGGGAATAAAATTAACCAGACTTTTTTTTCAGCCTCTGCTGTGAATGCCGATGGAATTGTGCCTAACAATAAATACCATAGATACAATGCTACTTTAAGAAATACGGCAAAATTATTTGACGAGAAACTCACCTTAGATGCATCTGCTAGCTATGTAAGAGAATATTCAAACAACATGATCTCTTTTGGCACATATTTCAACCCAATTGTAGGAGCTTACTTGTACCCAAGAGGTAGAAACTTTGATCAAGAGAAATATTTTGAAAGATACGATGCAGGACTTGGTTACAATACTCAGTATTGGAGCCCTGGCGATATGGGTATGGGAATCGATAACCCTTATTGGATCTCTTATAGAAATTTAAGACCTGAAGTGAAAGACAGATTTATGTTCTATGCATCGGCTAAGTACGATTTTAGCAAACATTTAAATTTATCAACCCGTTTTAGACTTGATAACACATTCGGAGAAAGAGAAGATAAGCGATATGCCTCAACCAACAATATTTTTGCAGGACCAAAAGGAAGATATACTTACTCCTCTGATTTTGTAAAGCAAAGATATGCAGATGCTATCCTAAACTATAATAAAGACTTCTTATCTGACTTTAACATCAATCTGAACGTAGGTACATCTTTTGAGGATTCAGACGCAAAAGGTCGCGGATATGGAGGACAATTATTACTAGTACCTAACAAATTCACCTACACAAATATAGATCCATCTAAATCCGCTCCATCGGAAACAGGAGGAAATAGCAGAGAACGAAACTATGCATTCTTCTCTTCTGCTGAAATCTCATGGAACAATGCCTTATATTTGACTTTAACTGGAAGAACTGATAGAAACTCTAAGCTCGTGAATACAAATAGCGAATGGGTATTCTACCCATCAGTTGGTTTATCTGCTGTTGTAACAGAGTTATTATCTCCAAATTTAAAGGCTAGCATTAAACCTACCCTTGGTTATTTAAAAGTGAGAGCATCTTACACAGATGTAGCTTCTCCGTTAACTAAAACAGGAATCACTAAAGGTACCGTTACTAGAAAAATCAATGGAGGTAGTATTGATGCCTTTGAGTTTTATCCATTAAGCGAATACTCAAAACAAACTACCCGCTCATGGGAGGTAGGTATGGATGCTAAAATGTTCAACAATGTTCTTTCGTTGGGGGTAACATTATACAAGTCCAATACTCTTGATCAGCTAATCAGTGCATCGCTATCTGGAACTTCTGGGTATAAATTCATGTACTACCAATCTGGTAATCTTGAAAACAAAGGTATAGAAGCAACGCTCGGATTTAACAAAAGAATCACCAAAGATTTGAAATACAACACGACCGTTACTGCAACAGCAAACCGCAACAAGATTGTAGCCTTAGGAGGAGATATTAAAAACCCTGTAAATGGGCAAACTATTCCAATCAAGAGCATCCAATTAGGACGATATATTCTTGAGGAAGGAGGCTCATTCGGAGATGTTTATGGTTTTGAGCAAATTAAAAGAGACCAAGATGGGTACTTTGAATACAATCCTGGAGGAGGCTTAGTAACAGAAAAAGTAAAACCATTTAAACTTGGTAGCATAAATCCTGATTGGAATCTTGGGTGGAGCCACTCATTCGACTACAAAGGATTTAATTTATACCTCTTATTCAATGCTCGCCTTGGAGGTATTGTTATTTCCAAAACTCAAGCAGCACTTGACAAATATGGCGTTTCTAAAAGATCTGCAGAGGCAAGAGATGCAAATGGGGTAGAGCTTGGAAACATACTAGTTGATCCTAGAACATTCTATGATGTTGTCTACAATCTAGACTCTTACAACACATATAGTGCAACCAATGTTAGACTACAACAAGCAAGCATAGGCTATACATTTAATAAAGAGCTACTAGGCGGAAACATCAAAAATTTAAGCTTATCCATCATAGGAACAAACCTTTGGATGATATATAACAAAGCACCATACGACCCTGAATTAACGGCGTCAACTGGATATTTAGGACAAGGATTTGATTACTTCATGCTCCCAAGTTTAAGAAACATAGGAGTTAGTGTAAAATTCGGATTATAATAATTAAATAAAATTCAAATGAAACGAAATATAATAGTATTAGCTATATTAGCTTTCTTCTCTGCTTGTACCGATTTTCAAGACATCAATACAGATGTTTACGGGGTAACAGATGAAGAATACAAACAAGGAGGTCTAGCATATGGCGCTCCATTTATGAAAATGCAACAACTGGTAATACCAATTGGATCTCCAGATAAAACAACGGGACCTGGTAACGATTTACAAAACACAGATTTAATCTCTTCTGGTAATTACATCGGCTATTTCGGAAATAATAACAACTGGGGATTTAATACAGAAGCTAACTGGAATTTTAATGAAGGAAGAATGGGCTATGCTCAAAAGAACTTCTACTCAAATCTATTTAGAGAATGGCAAGAAATCAATGTTTTAGCTAAAGACTCACAAGATCCGTATGATCAACAAGTATTTGCCTTGGCAAACATTGTAAAAATTGCAGGATGGTTAAGAGCGACTGATGTTTTCGGTCCGATTGTGTACTCAAATGCAGGAAAAGGAGATATTGCTCCAAAACTTGACTCACAAGAAGAGGTCTACAAACATATGTTAGCAGATCTTTCTAAAAGTGTTGAAATCTTAAAAGACGTTCAAAGTAAACTACTAAAAGACTATGATATCATTTACGATGGAGACACCAAAAAATGGGTAAAATTTGCAAACTCCTTAATGCTAAGAATGGCTGTGAGATCTCATTTTAAAGACAACGCCCTCGCCCAAGAATACATAGACAAAGCTTTAAATCCTGCAAACGGTGGAGTTATAACATCTCCAGACGAAGAAGCTAAAATAGGATCTTCTGCAAAATTACCTTTATTAAACTCGATGATTGCCTCTGTAGAGGAATATGGGGAAACTAGAATGGGCACAACAATTTGGTCTTATTTGGTAGGATACAAAGACCCTAGACTAGAAGTTTATTTTACTCCTGCAAGAGGAGAATATAACGGAATTGCTCCAGAAAATAAATTACCCAAGACTGATTATGCAATCACTGCAGCAGCAAAACCTAAAGTCCAAGCAAACTCTCCATTATATTGGTACCGAGCATCAGAAACATATTTTTTAAAGGCTGAGGCTGCGTTGTATGGCTTAATAAGCGAAGATGCACAAACACTTTATGAGCAAGGCGTAAAAACATCTTTCCAAGAAAATAATATTTCAAGTGGTGTTGAAATATATCTAACATCTAATAGTAAACCTAAAAATTTAACAACAAGAGGTTACAAATTTGGAACTTGGTCAGATCCTTACTCCTTCAACCTCGCTGCCGGCAACACTTCTCCTAATTGGAGCGACATATGGGATAATGTTGATGAAACGGAACAACATTTACAAAAAATATTAACCCAAAAATATTTAGCGCTATATCCAAATGCAGTAGAAGCATGGACAGAATATAGAAGAACTGGCTATCCATATATTATGAAACCGTTTGATCAAACTGCTCCTGGAAGAATTGGCTGCAACAATTGTTATGCACCAGAAAGATTCTCATATGCACCAACTGAATATACATCAAACCCTAGTATGAGAGAAGTACCAGCTCTGCTTGGCGGAGACGATCAAGGATCTACTAAATTATGGTGGGTGAGAAATAATAGACCAAAACAACAAAATTAAAACAATGAAAAAAGTAACTAAAATATTATTATCGATATTTATCGCTGGTTTTGTTACAAGCTGTAGCGATTGGAATGAAACCGAAAGAACCACTTTTGATAATGAAAAGGGTTTAACTCGATTAGTCCCATTATTAGAAGCTAAATCTGAAGAAGATTTACCTCCACATTTGAGGGATTATTACAAAGAACTAAGAGAATACAGAAAAACACCTCATGTGAAAGGTTTTGGGTGGTTTGGAAACTGGACAGGTAAAGGCTCCAACCCGCAAAACTACTTAAAAGCCCTTCCAGATAGCGTAGATTTCGTTTCTATTTGGGGAATAAAAGGTAATTTTTCCAAAGAGCATTTGGACGATTTAAAATTCTTTCAAGAAGTTAAAGGCGGGAAAGCTCTACTTTGCTGGATAGTTCAAAATCTGGGAGATCAATTGACTCCAGAAGGAAAAGACCCACAAAGTTTTTGGGTGAACGAAAAAGGAAACGGAAACTTCTTAGAAGGTGTAAAAGCTTATGCAAACGCTATTTGCGACACCATTGAAAAATACAACTTCGATGGATTTGATATTGACTATGAGCCAAACTACACACATTCTGGCAACATGGCAAATGGCAATATAATTGAGAGTGACCATCCTATGCAAATTTTCATAGAAACATTATATAAAAGGCTAAACCCTCAAGGAAAAATGCTCGTAATGGATGGTGAACCTTACTTATTATCTACAGAAACATCTAAAATGATAGATCACTATATTTATCAGGCATACTGGGAATCTAGTACAAGTCAAGTTCTCAGTAAAATCAATCGTCCAAATCTTGATAATTGGAAAAGAAAAACTATCATCACTGTGGAATTCGAACAAACATGGCAATGGGGAGGTATCAGACATTACAGAAGCTCAGCTAGGCCTGAATTAAATTCAATGGATGGAGGTATTCAATTTTGCGATTATGCCACTTTAGATTTACCAGGAAATATACGAATTGGAGGTATTGGAAGTTATCATATGGAATATGACTATCCTAACGATCCACCTTACAAATGGATAAGAAAAGCCTTATATTATGGAAACCAAGTGTACAAAGGTAATTTTCAATAAATTAAAATAGACAAAAATGAAAAAGATAATATTATTCCTAGTCCCATTCTTAATGATAAATGGGTGTCAAGACGAGTTATACAACAAGCCTACAGAGGATTTCGCTAGCCATCAAGGCATCTATTTCACACAACAAAGCTTACAAGCTTTCGTTGCTGAAGGTGCGTCTTCAACAATTGATGGATTGAAACTTAATTTAGTAAACAAAGAAAACAAAAATTCATTTGCCACAATTGAATATGGAGATGAGAAGCAACTAGAAGCCTATAATAAAGAAAACGGGACATCATATATCATGCTCCCAAAAGACATGTACAATGCAAAAAGTAGTGTTAGCATCAAACCTAACTACATCACTTCTAGCATACCGATCCAACTTAAAGATTTAAAATTCTCAAGAGAAGGGGATTATGCCCTTCCAATTAAAATCATAGGAGGAAGTGCTGATGTTATAAAAGGACAATCTGAAGCTATATTAGTACTAAATCAAAAAATTATCACCAAATCTTTAAAAATTAATGGAAGTGGATCTGAAGATAGTAAAATGTTCTCTGATGACTTTAAAGTAGATCAATGGACTATGGAGGTCATGGTTAACCGTTCGGAATACAGATATAACAACAGGGCGATTGCAGGTACAAAAACTGTAAAAAATGCAGATGCTTTAGATGAAATTTTTACTAGATTTGGGGATGTTACAATTAAACCTAATCAATTACAAATTAAAACTGGAGCCTCTCAAATTGATATTCCTTCTGATAAATTATCTGCAGAACCAAATAAATGGTATATGCTTTCATTTGTATATGACGGAAAATTCACAAAAGTTTATGTAAATGGTCAATTAGTAGCCAATCGTGAAATCAGAACTGGAAAATATGGCTTAACTGGATTTTGGATTAGTGGTTCAAATGAATTAATCAGAGAACTTAGATTCTGGAAAACAGCTAGAACTGACCAACAAATTAAAGATAACGTATGGAAAATGGTAAATCCAGACGACGATAATCTTCTTCTTTACTACCCTATGAACGGCAAAAAACTTGACCGTACAACTGGGGAAATTATAGAAGACGAAAGCATGATTTGGGACTGGTCTAAAAATCAAAAAGATTTAAAAATGCCAAGTGGTGCAGCTTTTGTAAACCAAGATAATGGAGAAGGGTTTATATTCCCTCCCATAAACGAATAACCAACCCCATGCCCAATACCCCAAAAGCCGTTCGAAAGAACGGCTTTTTTAATTAACTCTAGACTAAACTTTAATTTGCATAAAAGCTAGAAAAACGATACATTAGTGCCTAGTAATTATTTAATAAATATCAAACATGGCAGTAAAGTACAATTTAGCGGAAAGAAAGAATCCGCAAAAGAGACAAGAACCCGCTAAGTTCTATGCTAATGCGAAAGCGGACGGAGAGATTAACCTTAAAGAGATTGCTCAAGAAATCGCTGGTGGCTCTACCACCGTATCAGACACAGATGTCTTAGCAGTTCTCAACGATTTAATCAAAGTAGCAGTGAGGCATATGTCTAATGGCGAAATTGTGAAATTAGGAGACTTTGGGAATTTTCAAATTACTATTTCTAGTGAAGGAGCTGAAACTGCAGAGAAATTTAACCCTTCTATGATTAAAAATAACAAAGTTACCTTCCGTCCTGGCGAAGAGCTTAGAAAGATGCTCAAGCTAGTGAAATACGAGAAATATAGCAAAAAGTAATTCACTTTCAATGCGAACGCCCGCGAGCAAGCTCGCGGGCGTTCGCGTGTTTTCACGCGGGCGCCCCCATCAATTGATGGGGGCGCCCGCGTAAGATGACGGAGGCGCCTCCGTGAGGTGATGCGAATACTCCCATTCAAACTCGCACCTTTTCTTATTTTTTATCACCAATGGTTTAAGTCCTTTATACATAAAAAGCCTCCCATGAGGGGGCTCTTAATTATATGAAAAATAAATTTAAAAATTAAACTTTCAATTCAAAGTTCATACCGATTAAATCTTGATATTTATCTAAAATCGGCTGAGCGTGTTCTGCAATAAAATCCTCGGTTTGTTGTGGTGCAAAACCTATGAAATTCGCAGGATCAAGCACTTCTTGTAGTTTCGCTTTATCGATTGGGAATTTATCATCATTCACAATACGCTCCACCAAATCATTTGGCTTTCCTTCCATTTTCACTTGTTTGGCTGCCTCCATAGAATGCTCACGGATGATTTCATGCAAATCTTGACGATCGCCTCCATTTTTCACTCCTTCCATAATCATGTATTCAGTTGCCATGAAAGGCAATTCCTCGTTGATGCGTTTAGCAATCATTTTCGGATACACCACTAAGCCATCTAAAATATTAATCCAAATTCCTAAAATAGAATCTATTGCCAAGAATGCTTGTGGAATCGTCAATCGCTTATTGGCTGAATCATCCAGCGTACGCTCAAACCACTGAGTAGCAGCCACTAATCCAGAACCTTGCGAAACGGTCATCACAAATTTAGCCAAGGCTCCTATACGCTCGCAACGCATCGGGTTGCGTTTATATGCCATTGCCGACGAACCGATTTGGCTTTTTTCAAATGGTTCTTCCACCTCTTTTAAGTTCTGCAAAAGGCGTAAATCGGTAGAGAATTTATGGGCAGATTGCGCAATATTGCTTAAAAGTGCCATTACTTCGGCATCGATTTTTCTATCGTAAGTTTGCCCTGTTACACCAAGCACTTGTGTAAACCCAAATTTTTCAGAAAGTTTTTTATCTAAAGTTTTAATTTTAGTATAATCATCATTGAACAATTCTTTGAAACTTGCTGCCGTACCTGTCGTCCCTTTCACACCACGGAATCTAAGCGTATCGATTCTAAATTCCAATTCTTCAAAATCTAACAAAACGCTCTGCAACCACAAAGTGGCTCTCTTCCCTACGGTTGTGAGCTGAGCTGGCTGAAAGTGCGTAAATCCAAGCGTAGGCAAATCTTTATATTGCATAGCAAATTTGCTTAATCCAGCAATCACATTCACCATTTTCTCGCGCACGATGGCGAGCGCATCTTTAATTTGAATTAAATCGGTATTATCACCCACAAAGGCAGAGGTTGCCCCCAAATGAATAATCGCCTTGGCTTTCGGTGCAGCATCTCCAAAGGTGTGGACATGTGCCATTACATCATGACGGAATTTTTTCTCGTATTCCGCTGCTTTTTCGTAATCTATATTTTCAGCTTGTGCTTTAAGCTCGTCGATTTGTTCTTGACTAATGTCTAAGCCTAATTCTTTTTGAATTTCGGCTAAAGCTATCCACAATTTGCGCCATGTTCCAAATTTTTTATCGGGCGAAAAGTTGTACAACATTTCTTTAGACGCATAACGCGACGCCAATGGGTTTTCGTAGTTATCTTTATGTAGATTCATATTTTTAATTTATATTTTTCTTAAACTTGATTCCTTTTTTCTCGGTATTATCCAAATATTTGATAAATCCGCCTAAGTTATTTATGATATTGTCTGTTTTTGCAATATAAAGTTCCGCATTCTTTTGAGAAAGAAAATTTAAATCATAACACCTGTACAATTGTGATTTAAATTCGCCTGCGGAACCTTTTGCGATGCTCAAATATTGAATAAATTCCCTATTACCATTTCGTTCAAAGCCTTCAGCTATATTATTCATTATGGAGCCACAACTCCTTTTCATCTGGTCTAATAAGGCATACTCTCCTTTTTGTTTTTAGAAATCAAAAAAAGGAATAGTGTCTTTAAACAATGCTCTTGCTTCGATCCATAATTGTAACTCTTCTATCTTATAAATCATTACCAATATGAATAGAAATAGGAATCCTAAAACAATTCTTTTCTAATGATATTTTGGCTTCTTTCTGGTCCTACTGAAACTAAATACACCTCAACGCCTAAATATTCCTCGATAAAGTGAATATATTTTTGAGCGGTTTCTGGCAATTCATCAAAGCTATGCGCTTGCGTAATGTCTTCGTGGAATCCGTCTAATTCGGTATAAACTGGTTTGTACTGCGCCAATTTGGTGGTAGAAGATGTAAAGTAATCAATGATTTCGCCATCTTCGGTTTCATAAGCGGTACAAACTTTAATTTTATCAAAACCTTGCAAAACATCTAATTTTGTAATCACTAAATGCGTGGTTCCGTTGATCATACAGGCATGGCGAAGTGCTACTAAATCTAGCCATCCGCATCGTCTTGGTCTTCCTGTCACAGCACCAAACTCGTGCCCTACTCTTGCCATAGTAGCTCCTGCTTCCCCGAAATCTTCACTCACAAATGGTCCGTTTCCTACACGGGTACAATAGGCTTTTGCCACCCCGATAAGGTTTTGCAATTTAGTTGGCGGAACGCCCGCTCCCACGCACACACCTCCCGTAGTAGGCGAAGAGGAAGTTACATAAGGATAAGTACCAAAATCAATGTCTAGCATCAAGGCTTGTGCTCCTTCAAACAACACATTGTCGCCACGGTCAATCGCTTGGTTTAGTTCAAGTTCTGTATCTACGATGCGTTCTTTTAATTTTTCTCCAATGGCAAGATATTCTTGGTACACTTCTTCGAAATCCAAACCTGGTTTATTGTACAATTTTTCAAAAATTGCATTTTTGGTTTCGATATTTTTCTTTAATTTTTCTCTTAAAATTTCTGGATTTAACAAATCAATCATACGCACCCCCACACGAGCTACTTTATCCTCATAGCACGGGCCAATTCCCTTTTTGGTTGTCCCGATGGAGCTTTTCCCTGCCGCCTCTTCACGGTAGGTATCATACAAAATGTGGTATGGCATAATCACATGCGCTCTGCGGCTAATGAACACATGATCTGTGCGCATATTTTTTTCCTCGATTTTGGCAATTTCGCCCATAAAGGCTTTAGGATCCACCACTACGCCGTTGCCTAGAATACACTTTCCGCGACATTGCAACACGCCAGAAGGCAACAATTGCAAAACAAATTTATTGTCTCCCACATACACGGTGTGTCCTGCGTTGTTTCCGCCTTGGAAGCGTACTACATAATCAGACTTAGCCGACAAAACATCGGTGATTTTCCCTTTTCCCTCGTCGCCCCATTGAAGACCGACTACTACGAATGTTGACATATTTTTAAATTGATTTTATTACAAAAAATTTATGTGCGTAAAGTTAGGAATTTTATTGAAAACCTACACGCCAAGCCTCATAGATTATAAACATATTTTTTTGTATTTTGTGGAAAATCTAACAACGCAAATTCTACAAACAAACTGAATATCTTTCAAATAAAAAAGAGAGCTATTTGCTCTCTTTCTTTAATCTTTTTTGACTCCAAATATACAAGACCCCGACAAAGAATATTGTCGAAACTAAAGATAAAATCAACAAGTCCTGGAGACTATTTTCTTGATTAAATAAATATCTGTTTACTAACTCATAACCTAAAGGAAATACTAAGAAGAATACTACTCCACTTAATAATAAATTTTTGTTTTCTCTTGAACTCATAACGTTTTTTTTGGGTTAATTTTAATTTACGACTAAGTTAAGAAAAAACAATTAACGCCAAACTTATTTTAACTTAAAAAGCCACAAAAACCATTGAGAAACCTAAATTTATTAACAACTCGATTTAATTAATTAACAAAATTACCTTAGTTTGGAAAGATAATCCATCAATTCCCGTTTGGAGTATTCAAAGGTAAAGACATCGTACACTTCGTAGAAATTCTGCTTGTCGATACAATAATCAAAAAGTAATTTGGCGGCTTTTAGTCTATCCTTATCAAAACTAAATGTTCTAAGGATTTGCTTAATCTCCGAAGAAGTAAAAACATTCATCGGTACCACGGATTGCAAAAACTGCATCTTGTTGCTATCAAATGTATTTTGATTCAATTTGTCCATAAATTGTTTGAAATTTGGATTTTCGCGATAAACGCCCCCTCCACCTTGATTATACGGATTGTTCCAAATATTGTCCCACTCGCCAAAGCCGTATTCATCGCTGTACAAACGCTCTTTGCTTAGCAAATACAAACCTTGATTGGTAAAGAAATCAAACACCATGCGGGCACCACGCTCTATACGCAATCTTGTTTGAAAAATTAAATAATCGTCTTGATAAATGGAAAGGGTAGAAAAGCCAGGGTTCACCTCAAAAAATCGGTAGCGCCCCACATCGTTAGCACCCATTGCCCATCTACCGAAACAGCGAAATCCCCCCTTTCAGGAATGCGCAAAAACACTTCGGAATGGCCAGAACCATTGCACGAAATAGTTTTAGAAGAGTTTTAATTACAAAAATTGCTAAACTTACTTATTATTAAGCTCATTTAGCCATTTATTAATTTCTTTAAATGTATCTTCACTAGCTTCAATCCACGGAAAATGTCCTGATTTATCAATAGTAACTAATGTAGAATTGGGTATAACATTATGTAATTTTTGGACATATTGTACGGGGTTATTGGTGTCGTATTTCCCATTTATAATTAAGGTTTTTGCCGATATATCTTTAAAACTCTTTTGGACTTCTAGATATTTGTTTCTTTCCTCATCAGTTTCTTGGTAAAACTCCCCATTAATAGGTTTTCTTCTTCCAACTTTTGAAATTTCTTTTACAATAGGATTCACTTTTTGAAAAGACTCTTCATTGTAAGTCCACCATTTGAGGGGAGCACTAGAAATATCGTTACCCTTTTCATCTACACTAGTTTTATTTTCTATCATATAATCCCAATCTTGAATAACTTTTTTAAACCATTCAGATTCAGCAATTCTTTTATTTTCTGACTCTCTTCTTCTATCCATAGATTCTTGCTGAGTTCCTGTGTAACTTGTCCCAGTTAAAATCATTCCAGAAATATGTTCAGGATATTTTGTAGCATACTGTAGGGCTATAGCTGATTGATCAGAATGCCCAAACAACCAAATTTTATTAACATTAAGTTTCTTTCTTAAAAGCTCTATTTCTTTAACAGAATTTTCAGGAGAGTAATCACTAAGGTTTAAAGGAGCTTCAGACTTCCCCGTCCCCCTAGGATCATAATATACCATTGTAAATCTTTCTTCTAATGGCTTTAGAGTTAATTCGTATCCAATCTTACCAGAATTAGGGTGACCAACTAACATTATCGGTCCAGTTCCTTTAATCGTATAATAAATATTTAAACCATCTATTTTCTCTGTATATGTTCCTCTCTCTAGTCTAAGATTAGACATGCAAGAAAAACAGCTGATTGCAAGTATAAATAATTGTAAAAAAACTTTCATATAAGAACAAATCTACAAAAAAAATCGCAAGAAAATCAATTTTCCTGCGATTCTGTATTTATCGTCTTGCCTCGTATTATCTAAACGGCAAATGCTTCACCCCCATTTGGTAAAGAGCAAATGAATAAGCATCTGTGTATTCGCTCACGACTTGCTCGGTGGAGCGTCCTGCACCGTGCCCTGCATTGGTCTCAATACGGATGAGCGTAGGTTTGCCGCAAGATTGTTTAGCTTGGAGCTCGGCAGCAAATTTAAAGCTGTGCGAAGGCACTACTCTATCGTCGTGGTCGCCTGTGAGCACGAGTGTTGCTGGGTAGCAAACGCCTTTTTTCACATTGTGCACGGGCGAATATGATTTTAAATATTCAAACATTTCTTTGCTGTCTTCAGCAGTTCCGTAGTCGTACGCCCAGCCCGCGCCCGCCGTGAAGGTGTGGTAGCGCAGCATATCGAGCACGCCCACGCCTGGCAACGCCACCCCAAATAAATCAGGACGCAAAGTTTCGCTTGCACCTACGAGCAATCCACCATTGGAACGACCATCGATGGCGGTATAGGCTGGCGAAGTGTATTTATTTTGGTGCAAATATTGGGCGGCGGCAATAAAATCATTAAAAACATTTTTTTTGTGCAATTTGGTTCCCGCATCATGCCATTCTTTTCCATATTCGCCACCACCGCGCAGATTTGCTACGGCATATACGCCACCGTTTTGAATCCACACGGCTCGTGCAACGCTAAACGACGGTGTCAAACTAATATTAAACCCACCATAACCATATAAAATAGTTGGATTTTTACCATTTTTATTCAATCCTTTTTTATAGAAAATAGTCATTGGGACTTTGGTTCCATCTTTTGAAGTATAGAAAACCTGCTCAGAAACATAATCTTCTGGATTGAATTTTACTTTTGATTTTTCGTATACCGAGAAATCTCCACTTATCACATCGTATTGATAAATAGTGGGCGGCGTGATATAATTGGTAAATGTGAAATAAGTCGTTTTTTCGCTATCTTTTCCTCCAAAGCCACTCGCTGTTCCTAGCCCTGGCAATTGGATTTGGCGAATTTGTCGCCCATCATAATCATACTGAAAAACTTGCGTGTTGGCATCTTTTAAATAATGAGCAAAAAGAAAACCGCCCACCGACGAAACATTGAGCACTTCTGGCTTTTCTGGAATAACATTTACCCAATTTTCTTTAGCTAAATTATTGATATTAGCTTTCACCAAACGATTGTTTGGTGCTTGGTAATTGGTCTGCATAAATAATTCATCTCCCTGACTATTCACTACGCGTGTATCGGTAGAAAAATCGTTTAAAACCGTAATTATTTCAGCATTTGGATTTTGTAAATCCTTAATATAAAGTTCATTTCCACTGGTAGATTGTGCCGCTGAAATGATTAAATAACGCTGATCTTCGGTAATGCTGGCACTGATATAGCGTCGTGGTGTTTTTTCTCCGCCGAAAATCAATTCATCAGTTTTTTGAGGCGTGTGCAATTTATGGAAATACAATTTATGCTGATTGGTCTTTGCCGAAAGTTCGCTGCCTTGTGGCTTATCGTACGAAGAATAAAAGAAGCCCTCATTGCCGAGCCAAGCAGGATCCGAGAATTTCACATCAACCAAAATATCTCCCACCTGTTGCTTGGTATTGGTATCTATCACGATGACTTTTCTCCAATCCGAACCGCCTTCTGAGATTTGATAGGCTGCGAGCGAACCGTCTTTGGAAAAGCTAATGCCCGCAAGCGATGTGGTGCCGTCTTTAGAAAATTTATTTGGGTCTAAAAAAACTTCGGATTTAGCATTTTCGCTTTTTTTGCGATACAACACCGATTGTGCTTGCAATCCGTCGTTTTTATAAAAATACAACCAATCGCCGTGACGCGACGGGGCAGAAATTTTCTCATAATTCCATAAATCAGTCAGTTGTTTTTTAAGTTGATTTCTAAACGGAATTTGGGCTAAATACGCGTTGGTTACTTCGTTTTCAGCCTTCACCCAAGCGGCTGTTTCTGCCGAGCGATCGTCCTCGAGCCAGCGGTAGGGGTCTTGCACTTTTACGCCAAAATGCTCATAACTCACATTTTCTTTTTTGGTCGTAGGGTATTTTAAAACATTCTCTTTCACTTGCTTAATCTGTTTAGGCGGCGTAGCACAGGCTGTGAGTGCACACGCTGCTAGTACGACATTTCTTACTTTCATTCATCAAAAATTTTTGCTCCGCCTAAAATACAATTTTTAATTGATTTTCGGGAAATTAAAGCTTTTATTTTTTAAGCTAAACGTCAATAGCTTTGCATTGAAAAGACTTACCTAATGCCCCCCCTAAGTATAAAAATAAAATTCTTGACGCCTAGAAATTTATCGCGAGGCGTCAAGAAATTTTGCTGGATGCGTACGTAAATTTACGCCCTTAAAAGAGATTTATTATCAGAGAGTTACAACAATGCTTTTTTTTCAGGCAAAAACATAAAAAAACAGAGGCTTTTGACGCCTCTGTTAGGTTTGTTTGTATGAACTACCATACTATGATTCTTTCTCGAATTTAACATCGGTCAATGCCTTTTTAAGTGCCACCCCTGGCGTGAAAATCACTTTAGGCGACTTAATCATAGAGGCGCTAAAATCTTTTTCGCTTTTAGCACCCTCACTGCTTAGCGAAAGGCGAAAAGTACCAAATTCGCCCAGCTTTACGCTCTTACCCTGGGCATTTCTTCTAATAAATTCTCGATTACATTGGCGATGTCTCCTGCCGTGAGCGAGGATTTCTCGGCAATGTTTTTAGCCACGGCACGCTGGCTGATAGTCCCTGCGTTTACGGCATTGGCATACCACTTCTTCTCGCCACGATTTTGCGGATTGGTTTATTATATTAATTTATATTTCATATTTTTTTCTGTTTTTTATGGGGTAAACTTTTTTACTTTTCCCCAAACTAATTCCCGCTTGTGCAGACTGGACACGCAGGAGGAGCTATATCTCCTTGAACATATCCATAACCTTGTCCAGTCCACACTCTACCTGGACTAGAATAAAAATCTAAGTAATGATGCTGAATTTGACCTTCCCAATATTTAATTCCCCAATACCACCACAAGTCATTTTTAAAATAATCAAGATCCTGCCTATCTTGTTCTGAAAGTTCAGATATACCATGATTCAGAGGTGCGTCAAAATAATTAACTCTGAAACCACTCAAAAAGACTTTCAATCCTCCTGGAGAAGTAATAATTTCCCCTCCTGCTTCTGCCACTTTATCTCTACACCATTGAATCATTGACGACTTCCCCACTTCATCATAATAATCCGAATTTGGGTTGTAATAAGGATCCTTAGAATCATCTCCCATAAATACCCTCTCTATAACATCATTATAAGCATCTCTTTTAACATAAGCTGGAAATATCTTAAAGTAATTATACATTACAAAATAAGTACTACTTCCGTAAGTGAATTGGCATTTCGCTAAAAGTAATTCAGGGGCAAGACGCAAACATCCTCCTGATCTATGATTTGTTTGCTCTTCTTGAAATTGCTTTACAAGTTTATCTACCTTCTCTTCAGCATCTTGCTGACTTATACTACTATAAGCTTTAATTTCTTTTTCCGTAACAATCTCAGAACAAACAGTTGGAATACTTTCATACACATTTCTTATTGCAACAAAAGATAGGCTCGTAGGATCTATGTCCGTCTTTAGACATTGACCAACATTATTCACAAAATCTTGTCCCTCCTTTTCTACTAATTGTTTTGCTTGTTCAAGTGCTCTCTTTTCTTCTTTTTTCTTTTCTTCTGGAAGTGCAAACTCTGAAACTTTGTAAACTATATCTTTCCTGTAAGTTACAGTTTCTCCGTAACCTTCTTCACAATTATCTCGCTTAAAATCTTTTTGATAAGATACTATAATTGTTTTTGTATTAGGCGCATCCAATGCTTTCATTACCACATTTTGTGCATTTACGAATAATGAAACAAGGGATAAGATTATACTAAATTTGATTGTACTCCTATTTCTCATAGTCACTTAAAACTTTTAATTAACAGCATCTCCTGTAATTGTAAAACTATTTGGTTTGTCTATAATAACACCAATAGCAGAGTATTGGGTTCTTGTTTTATATCCTCGAGCTGTTTTTATATTGAGCCTATCTCCAATGATAAAGACTTGCCCTTTACCTTCTTGTACTATTACGCAATTAAATCCTAAAGGAAGTTTATGCAAATCATCCCCTAATACATGAAGATTTATATTTTCATCAGATTTTACATACAAAAAGGAATTATTATGTTCGGGTAATAGATAGGTTTCTTCTGTAATTTCATAAATATTTTTTCTATTCCCAAAAATAGGCACCCACATTCCTCCGTTATATTTTGCATCGTAATAGTAGTAGCCCGCTTGTTCTATCAGCTCATACTTGCCTGTTTTGTTTTTGGCTTCCGCAAAGGGTTGTGTAACATAAAGGAGTAAAGAGTTTTGGTCTTCGCCTACCTTGTTAGTATCGGTCATAGTCTTTACCTCGTCTGCCGTAAGGCGTGGCACGAGTAGCCCTTTGGCATCATCTACGCCCTCTTTACCAATGTCTAAAGTTGCTTTCGGAGAAGTGGTGTTTATCCCAACTCTTCCCTGCTCTTGCTGAGCGTAAAGACTAGCGCCCATCACTAAGACTAATAAAAGTAAAATACTTTTCTTCATAAATGTTAGTTTTTAAAAAAATTATTATTGTTTTAATTGATATTTAGACACAAAAAAGCCCCCCTCCCGAAACATTTCGAGAGAGATTTTTATGATTTTTAAAGCTAAAATATTTGTAAGATTTCACGGCTTTCCCTAAAAAAGAAAAAGCTCGTAAACTTACATATTTAAAAGATTTTTGAAATATTACGGTCTCGCTGATGTACGTATGTACACAAATTCCTAAGACCGCCAAAGTTTTTGGTAAGTTTTCACCAAAAAAGTTTTGAGTGGTAGCAATTGCTATGTTCTCAGACAGTTTCATTGGAGGCAAAGATAGAAAATGTTTCTTATTTGCAAAAGCATGTAGCATTTTTTATTAGATTGTCTTACCTTTGAACTCCATACAAACAAAGTTATGGAACACCATCACCACCATCATCATGAATTTGATCCCAAGCAGGTAAATCGTGCTTTTATCATTGGGATTGTGCTTAATTTAGCTTATTTATTACTGGAATTTGGATTCGGTTTTTATGTAAGCTCTACTTCGCTCATCTCCGATGCGATTCACAACCTTGCTGATGTGAGCACGCTTTTTTTATCGCTTATCGGCTTTAAACTTTTAGCCAAAAAATCTGTCAAAAATTATACTTACGGCTACCGAAAATCTTCGATATTAATTGCTCTTTTCAATGCGATTTTGCTTTTAATCTCGATGGGAGCCGTTATTTTAGAAGCAATCCAAAGACTAAGCAATCCCGAGCCCCTTCCTGGTAAAACAATTGCGATTATCGCTGGTATTGGAATTATCATCAATGCCTTTACCGGTTGGCTCTTTATGAAAGACCAACACAGAGATATCAATATCAAAAGTGCTTATTTGCACCTAATGAGCGATGCGCTGGTGAGTGCAGCGGTGCTCGTGGGCGGGCTTTTGATGCTAAGTTTTGGCTGGTATTGGGTAGATCCTGTTTTAAGTATCGTGATTGCCATTATTGTGATTTACAGCACTTGGCACCTACTACGCGATAGTTTACGCATGAGCCTAGACGGCATTCCGCCTAATGTGAGCCTTGAAAAAGTGGAAGACAAATTGAACGGATTTGTAGAAGTGAGCCATGTGGAACATATTCACATTTGGGCGATTAGCTCGGTAGAAAATGCCATGACGGCACATATTTTTCTAAATCAAGATTTAAGTTGCGAATGCGAAAGAGAATTGAAAGATGATTTACGTCACGAGATGCTCCATCAGAACATTCACCATTGCACTTTCGAGATTGAACATAAAGAAAAAGAGGTTTAAAAAATTCTCTTTTTTTTACAACAAATTATCAACTAATCCCTGTTTTAAACATAACCAAAATAGGTTAAAAAAGGATTTTTGCTGATTTCGCTCTACCACAATGATTTTGCTTTCTTTGCCCTCATTTTCTTTGCTATCGTCTTTTACTAGCCAATTAGCAAGCGTGCTCCAGAATTTCTTTTTCTTCTTGGTTTTCTTGGTCAAAATATCCACTTCGATGTTGCTAAAATCCATCTTCATATATCCTTTAGCCCCTTTGTCATTCCCTTTAAAATTAAACTTTGCCCAAGTTACAGTTCCCTTGATTTGCGCATTCAAATTGTGTACAAAAAAGGTATCCAAGCGTTCTGGATCTAGATTTTTTACCGTTCCTGAAATTGTAAACTGATCGGCTGGTTTAAAGATATGAAAATCCCAATTCACCTCGGTCGGAGCCCCCATAAAAAGCGTGTTTACAGCAATCAAAACTTGATCATTAGATGCTTGTGTATTGTTTAAATTAGTGATTGTCGCATTAAAATTGGTAAAATATATTTTTCCAGGTTTTTGGCGATAATCGATATGCTCCTCATAGACTACCTTTCCGTTTTTAATGTCAATAGTTGGAATATCTAATCCAAATTTTGCTTTTCTAAGCATTTCGGAATATAGCGGTTTTCGTGGCGTTTGCTCTGGCGTAACTTTGTTGCGATACACCGTAATATCTGGCTGATTTAACCTAACTTTTTCCGCATAAATCATCGGCTTATCATTCCCGTTATCATACTTATAATTAAGTATGCTTAAACTCGGAATTTCTAAATCTATCACATCTTTTTGCTCCTTGATGTGTGTTTGAAATTCCAATCGGCTATAATTTGGGTGAATGGATAATTTTTTAATATCAATATTGGTGGAATCCATGTCGAGCGAGGCGATTTTCATCGTGTGCAATCCTGTTTTAAACGGACTTACAATGTCTTTCGCCTTTAGCTCCACCAAATGGTATGAGAATCCTCTTTGCCCATCTTCTGGCTGTGTCAAGATTTTAATATCTTTAATATAAGTCGCTGCCTCACCAATGCTTGTGGCTAATTTGCTCCCCTCTTCTATTTTATTTAGGCTTAAATTTTTCACACGGAATTGCTCTACCCAGATCATTTTATTTTCTCGCTCGGTAGAATCTACTTTTGGGGCTGCTTCTTTTGATGGCGTAATTTTCACCGCAGCATTTTTCAAATCAATGCGTTTTATGCGAATGGTATCCTGTCTTAAAATCGAATTTAGCCCAATTCTGTGAAAATTTAATTCTCCTAAATCCAGTGCCACGCCTTGGTCTTTCAATTCTAAATTCACATTTTGCGCAAAAGCCCTGATGCTATCTAGCTTTAAATGCCCTATGCTCACTTCTCGCGTTTTGCTCAACATCACATGCAGACTATCTACCTCAAAATCATTGATTTCATATTTCAAAGATTCATCTTCATCAGCGGGATTGGTCTTTACCATTAAATTCCTCAATGCTAAATTGGAGTTTTCTAAATCTAGCTTTTGCTGTCCTTTTTGATTGATTACTTTAAACGAATTGATATTGATTAAAATCTTGCTGATAGAGATTTCTAAATTATCTTTTGGCGTTTTCTTCTTCACAAAAGTAGTGTCTCGCTGCATGGGATTCACTTCGGCATCCACGCCACGGAAGTCTATTTTACCGACATCTATATGGTCATTCACCACGATTTCCCAGAGATTAATGCCGCTTACTCGTGCCACATCCATATTCACACGAATGCCTTTATCCCGAAGATAAACCTTAGGTTCCTCGACTTTAAACGATGCCGTAAACAAATTCACATTCAGCTTTTTATAATCCAGCTGAATATTGTCTGGCAAATTTTCTTTGATTAAAGTTTTGATTTGCGCTTCGATTTCGCGATCAAAATAGGAGTAAACTCCACCGCTTATCAGCAGAAGAATTGCCAAAATCCCTCCACCGATAAACCATTTTTTTCTTTTAGAACTTATCATACTAAGTTGCCATCTTTCATCACTATTTTGCGATCTGCCATTTCGGCTAAATCTTTGTTGTGTGTTACAATCACGAAGGTTTGCCCAAACTCGTTTCTCAAATCAAAAAACAATTGGTGCAATTCTTCTGCATTTTTAGAATCCAAATTCCCCGAAGGTTCATCGGCAAAAATCACTTTGGGCTGGTTCATCAATGCTCGCGCCACCGCCACACGCTGTTGCTCTCCGCCAGAAAGCTGCTGGGGCTTATGCGTAGCGCGATCCTTTAGCCCAAAAAAAGATAAAAGCTCAAGTGCTCTGGGCGTAGCTTCTTTAAGTGATTTCCCTGCAATCATCGCAGGCATGCACACATTTTCTAATGCAGAAAATTCGGGCAATAATTGATGAAACTGAAAAATAAATCCAATGTTTTCATTTCTGAATTTGGAAATAGCCTTGTCATTCATTCCCGAAATTTCCACCCCATCGAGCAGAATGCTTGTTTGGTTTTTCTCGGTTTCAGATGCTTTGTCCAAGCTTCCTAAAATCTGCAAAAGGGTAGTTTTCCCCGCTCCCGACGCGCCCACAATAGAAACGACCTCGGCAGTAGCAACCTCCAAGTCTACTCCTTTCAAGACTTGCAAATCGCCGTAATATTTATATATGTTTCTTGCTTTAATCATTCTTCTCGGGCTAAATATAGGTAATTTGATTGATTTTTTATGTCTAAATTTTTATAACTAAATCCTAAATACCCCACATTTTCAGCTTTGGGCTCAAAATTTTCAGGTATAGGAATTTCTATTGTTTGAATTTCGTTTGTAGGATTTTTTCCAAATGGTTTAAATGCTACATTTTCTTGGTATAGCACTTTGGAGGACAATGGCTTTTTCACCGCCACAAATCTCAATTGAAAGCCTAATGCTGGGCTCACTTCGCTATCTACCGCCCCGCTGATTTTAATTTTACAATATAATTTTCCGTCTTTAATCTCTGAGTCTAAAATATCAATTTTTAAATCTTTTACCGAAATAAAATCTTTAATATCTACTGGAAAATACGAAAACGGACGGCTACTATTTATATACAAAGAATCGTTTGGCGTAGAACTTTTACTTTTATCGTAATTAAAGAAAGTAATGTCTTTGTGATTTAAATTCAGTTCATTATCAGTTATAGTGTATTGCGATGGGCGACCTTCAAAGGTTCGGTAAATCGCTGCTTGCTTATTAGGGTAATTATAAAAATTAAACAACGAAACTTCTTGATAGGCATCAAAAGCTGCCATGCCGTGCGTTTTCTTACCTGCCTCTATCATAGCCTCCTTCCAGCCATGGTATTTAGTTTTGAAAATGGGATCTGGAATCACAACATAAATTCGCCCTAAAAACAGCAGAAAAATCGTCAATAATCCTAATTTTTGAATCCATTTTTGTTCAGACGGATTTTGCACCGCATATTGATACAGCAAATAACACATGGGCAAATAGGCAATCAAAGTCCACTGTGCCTGCACCGAACTTCTAAAACTTGCAAAAATAAAGAATCCTACCACGGCAAAAAACGCTAAAATCATAGAATACACATAAGTGTTTTTCTTTACTTTTCCCACGCCTTTTAGGAAGAAATACATTAAAAATGGAGAACCTACCGCCAAAACATTAAGCAAATACTCCAATGGATCGGTGAGGTAAAAATTCAAATTTGCATTTCGTCTAAAGAAATGGTACTCCAATGTTTGAAAATCATGAGCGTATTGCCAATACAAATGTGGTACATACAACAATAGAGCAAAAATAATCGCAGCATAGGCTTTGATATTTTTAATGAATTTAGGCACAAATGGAATCAATGTAAATATGATTAAAAACGCTGAATGATACTTGCTATACATCAACGCCGCCATAGAAAAACCTAGTAAAAAAGCCCTCCCCCAAGTACTGCGTTCAGTAAATTTCTTAAGCATATACAAGTAGAATATTCCAAAGAACAACAGAGGAGAATCTGGCGTCGCAATGAAGCCAAACACCTGAAACAAAACAAACGAAAAGAATATAATGCTAAATAATTTGAGTTGCTTTTCGGTACGCACATCAACGAGGCTAGTAAAAACTATAAAGCCCAAAGCACCCATCAAGCAAGAAACCAACCGCACACCTAATGCGTTTTTAATGAAAAAGAATCCAATTTTAATCCAAAGGGCAATCATCGGTGGGTGATCAAAAAAGCCCCAATCTAAATCTTTAGACCAAACCCAGTAGTAAGCCTCATCATCAATCAAAGGAGTAAAATAAGATTGTAGTGCATTAATTATAAAATAAACAAATGCAATGATGTAAATCTTTCGTTGCAATGTCTGTGAAATTCTTTCTTCCATAGATTAGGTTGACAATTATTATATAAAATCTTAGGCGTTGCCATAAAAAAACTCCGTTCCGTATAATTCACGAAACGAAGTTATATATTTTTTTCAAACAAAAAAGTAAGATTTAAATATCTTTATTTTTTAACTCTGAGTTTTTCACCAATTGAGGTGTCGCAAACTCCTCAACTCTTCTAGCAGTTCTGTATCGGCTGTTCCAATAGCTCTCATCTAAATCAGAAACCGTAACTCCTTTTGAACTTGATGCGTGAATAAATCTCACTTTCCCGTCTTGCACATCATAGACCATTCCCACATGCGTAACTCTTGAGCGAGAAGTAGTTGAAAAGAAAATCAAATCCCCTTTTTGCAACTCATCTCTTGTTACTCGCACTCCTATGTTTGCTTGGCTGCTTGAAATTCTAGGAAGCTCAATCCCTTCTGCCTCATAAATTCTTTGCATAAAAGCTGAGCAATCGATACCGCTTCTTGTAGTGCCACCAAATCTATAAGGAGTCCCTAAATAAGTTTCTGCTTCGTGGATTAATTTATTAACTGTGAGATCGAAATAAGAAGTAAATGAATTATTCTCTAGCTTTTCTAAAACTTTGGCACGATTCGTGTCCACTATAGGAGTAATTTTATCGTCGTAATTAATTTTAGGTTTCTTGAGAGAAACTTTTACCGCGTATAAGTTTTTAGCGCGAGACTGAACGGGTAAACTATTAGTATTATTAGATTCTTTATATTGAGAAGATAAATAATTATTAGAAGTTCCACAGGAACTGAGAGTTACAATTGCTAACAGTAAGACTATATAATTACTTGCTTTCGGCATAAAATTTTCTTTTTTAATGAGCTCAAAATTAGGAAAAGCATCTTTTTTAACAAAAAAAGCCCCTTGATTTTAGTATCTTTTAACAAGGTTTAATCCTCTTTAACCGCACACCGATTATTTTCTAGAAAATTATTGAAGAAAAAATTTTTTAGTTTAAAAAATATTTCTACATTTGCACCCGCAAAACAGAAAAGCTGTCATTTCTCATTAAGACAAAATATTTTTTCAAGAAAAATTTGCAGAGAAAAAAAATAGTTTTATATTTGCAAACCATTTTGCAAGCTAAGTCTTGCAAAATGCAAATTGATGGCCCATTCGTCTAGTGGTTAGGACATCAGGTTTTCATCCTGGAAACAGGAGTTCGATTCTCCTATGGGCTACAATTTTTTTAATGAATTAAATAAAGAATTAAATTAAAAGACAATCTATGGCAAATCATAAGTCTGCATTAAAAAGAATTAGACAAACGCAAACTAGAAGATTGCGTAACAAATATTATCACACTACTATGAGAAACGCAGTGAGAGCTCTAAGAGCTGAGACTGATAAAGAGAAAGCTGTAGAAAGATTACCTCAAGTAGTTTCTATGATTGATAGAGTGGCTAAAAGAAACATTATCCACAAAAACAAAGCAGGGAACTTAAAAAGTAAACTAGCTAAACATATCAATTCTTTATAATTAAAGAATTAATATCTGGCCCATTCGTCTAGTGGTTAGGACATCAGGTTTTCATCCTGGAAACAGGAGTTCGATTCTCCTATGGGCTACAAGACTGCAACAATGTGTTGCGGTCTTTTTTTTTGTTTATAAACATTTTGATCTGAACTAATCATTATTATTTTCTTTTTCGATTTGTTTTAATTAGGAAAGCACATTGGACAATTTCATTTCCCACAGAGTAAATGTGCTTTTAATTGCTTTCATTTTTACTAGAGTGCATAAAAAATCCCTATCTTTAAAAGGACAGGGATTGTAAGTAATTAGAAAATTTCTGAATTTATTTTTTCTCTTCCTCTTTCGCAGCGTTTCCATAGCGAGCTGCTGTCAATTCTTGAGAGATTGCTGTTTTCTCAAATCTGATTTTTCCAGCGCCTGTTTCTACTGTTACAATATCTCCATTGATTTCTACCACTTTCCCATGGATTCCTGAGGTTGTAACAATTCTGGCTCCTCTATCTAGTGATTCTTGAAACTTTCTTTCTCTTTTTTGTTTTTGTACCTGCGGACGAATCATGAAGAAATACATGATTACAAACATTAATCCGAAAAATACCAAAGACATCATTCCGTCTCCTCCCATAATTTTATTTTTTAAGTTGTTTTATAAATTTGGTGCTGGTGCTACTGGAGCTACTTCTCTTTCTTTTCCTCCAACAACATTAGCTGTAATTTTAAATGTTTCTCTACCTTTTACAGTATTGGTAGTAAGCGTTACTTCTTTTGTTACCTTTCCGTTCACTTCAGGAGCTTTATACTTCACAGTAAGCTTGCCTTCGCCTCCTACTGGCACTGGCTCTTGATCATATTCTGGAACTGTGCAACCACAAGAAGCTTGTGCTTTTTTGATGATTAGAGGTCCTTTTCCTTCATTTTTAAATGTAATTACCTGCTCAGCTGTTTCGCCTGCTTTTACATCTCCAAAATCGTAAACCTCTTGTGCCAAAACTAAAGTAGGTGCAGTTGCAGGGTCTACTGTAGGTTCTTCCTCTTGCACTACGGCTGTATTTTCTACTGGTTGAGTCTCTAGCACTTGTTCTTGCTTAGTTTCTTTTTTACAAGAAACTACGGCTAAGCTGGCAAACAATGCTAAAGCTACTATTTTTACTCTCTTCATAATTAAATTTATTTTTTATCTTTTTTACATTAATCCTCTTGCACTTTTTCTAATTCTGCCTGCTTCGTTTAAATCCTTTGAAGCTTTATCCAAAATACCATTGATAAATGTGGCACTATTCAAGGTTGAATAGTTTTTAGCAATTTCCACATATTCGTTAATCGTAACCTTGGTAGGAATACTTGGGAAGTGCAAAAATTCCGCCAAAGCCATTTGGAGCATAATACGATCTAGCAATGCCATACGATCTAGCTCCCAATTGCTTGCCGTTTCTTCTATAATTTGCGTAAGCTCTCCCTCGTAACGAAGACTTTGTCTTACCAATTCTCTTGTGAAATCTAAATGAGACTCATCAAGCAATAACTTCAATAAATGTGTATTTTCATCACTCTTGGCTGTAAATGATCTCAATGTATTAAGCACCATTGTATTAGCCACGGCTAAATCATTTGACCAGTTTAGTTTTTTATCTTCTAAGAATGAGGCTACCTCCTCGCTTGGAGCTATAAATTTCTCGAACAAAACACAAGCGATCTTACTATGATCTTTAAAGCTCACTTCCTCCTGTGCCATGTAGTTTTTATACTCCTCTGATTCTATAAACTGGCGAAAAATTCTTTTAGGATACACATCTTCCACATCCCAGTTGAATTCTTTGTGATCTTCGCGAAACTCAATCAATTGTAGATTAACTTCCAATACCTTAAAAATCGGATTTTGAACAAATCTTCGGTTTGGATTTGCTTCCTCTGGCGTAGGAAAGTTTTTACTAAGACCTATTTCAATTTTTTGTTCGGCTTGATTTTTTATAGCTAGCGTAAGCTCTAGCAAGACCATGTATAGGGTTTCAATTTCTCTTACCCCTTTCACCATATTAATTTCTATACTCCTTGCATCATCGTTTCCTCGATAATAGGCATATAAGGTTTGCATTGCCTTGGCGCGTAATTGTCTTCTTCCTAACATTTATAGAACATATTTGGGTGCAAAAATAACACTTTGATTTGCATTTTCGGCGATTTTTGGGTTATAATTTTAATTTTTTGAAAGATAAATCTATTTTTGTGAGATGAGAAAAGTACTTTTTATCCCAGCCAAAACCACCTATCTCTTGCGAAACGAGATTTTACGCCCTGGCTTGCCCATAGAATCCGTGCATTTTGACGGAGATTTGGCGGCAGGCACATTTCATTTGGGCGTTTTTGTAGATGACACTCTTGCCTGCGTGGGAAGTTTTATGCTCTCTGAATTTAACGGAACGCCTGCTTACCAATTGCGCGGTATGGCAACACACGAAAAGTTTCAGCAACAGGGGCTTGGGCGTTTACTCATGGAAAAAGCCGAAAAAATCGTTTTTGCCAATGATATTAAATCCATTTGGTGCAATGCGCGTGAAATTGCTGTTCCTTTTTATACTAAATTAGGCTACCACACACACGGCGATTTTTTTATGATTGAAGGCGTAGGCAATCATGTGGTAATGGCTAAAGATTTATAACATAAAAAAGGCAAAAAACCGAATTTGTTTCTTGCCTTTCATTTTTTAGATTTCTTATTTTTTCTATGATTTAATAACGGATGCTATGGCTTCTGCGATTGCTGCTTGTCCGTTTTCTGAGCTTAAATTTGCTCGATCTGCCTCGTTGGTCAAAAAGCCCAATTCTACAATTACCGAAGGGCAATCAACTTGTCTTAAAAGTATAAAATTAGCATTTCCTAACTGAGCATCTTTAAAATAATCTGTGTTTTTAAATTTTTGCGCAAGGGCTTGAGATGCTTCGTGCTTTTTACCTTTTTTGCTTGTGTAGATGGTGCTACCATTGCGATTGGTATCTTTAGCACTATCCATATGCAACGAAATCACATAATCTGGGTTTAATTTCTGGATTTTTGCCACACGATCTGTAAGCGGAACAAATTTGTCTTCATCTCTTAATAAAACAATCTCTACCTCAGAATCTTTAAATAAATTCTGCACTTTCTTGGCAATGGCTAAGCTGATCGCTTTCTCGGCATTACTATCAACCACCACGCCGTGGTCATTTCCGCCATGACCTGCATCGATTACAACAATTTTTTTGTCGTATTGTGAAAACGACATACCTAATAGCAAAAGTGCTATGCCTAATACATTTAATACTTTTTTCATAATAATTTAATTTTAATCGTTTCAAAAATACAAATAATTCAATTTTGAAAACATAAAATTTCATTTTTTAATCTTTTTTAAGACTAAAAAATATACAAATTAATTATTTTAACAAATTAAAAAGAAAAAGCATTAAAAAACTTAATCAAGCAAATTTAGGTTAAAACTAAAAAAACCTTCAAAAAATATATTTTTTGAAGGTTTTTATTTCATTTCCTAAATCGGATATTTTTCTTGTAATTCCTTTTTGGTTTTAGGGCTGCTCCCCACCGAAATGTAGTCGCCATCTACAAGCACGGGACGCTGCAAAAAGGTGTAATCTTCTAGCAAATATTTTTTAAAATCGGCTTCTGATAGATTTTTATCTTTTAGCCCTAAACTTTTATATAATCTAGCGCGTTTGGAAAACAATTTTTCATAGCTCCCCGTCATCGCATACAATTCATTGAGTTGCTTTTCGCTTAGTGGATTTTGCTTAATATCCACCAATTCAAATCCTTGTGTGTCGATACTTTGCAATATTTTTTTGCAAGTGTCGCAAGTACTGAGATAGTAAATTCTTTTC